>JAQVWU010000374.1 GCA_028709565.1 Eubacteriales bacterium | reverse complement strand
TGCTGATATAGAAGTTCCCGAGGGATGATTCGACAAGTCCCGAAAAGTCTGCATTTGAAGGCATAAAGGCGTCTGTCATACCGAGTTCCTGGAGCGTGCCGTTGACTTCGGTTTTGTATTCGGATGTAAATTTCGGCAAAGTCGCGTAAACGATACCCGATTTTGTATCGGACAGCGCGGCGATGAATGCGTCTGCGGTCATGGAGGCGATATAGTCGTGAATATCCACCCCTTCATTGGGGAGCAGCGCCGCGAAACTGTACTGTCCGCCTTCATACGGTTTGATAAAACCGGTGGCTCTGCCGTCATCGATGTATTCGCTTTCCTGCGATTGCATCATGGATACCGTCTGAGCACCGTCAAGGGCATTGAATGTCCCCTCGGAGATCTGATGCTCGTTAGATACTTTCTCCCACCGGGCGTCAAATGCCATAGCGTTGATGAGATACATCACCGCTTCCTCGGGGATTCTGTCGAGAATGCCATCAATCATACCGTCGGTATTCACATTCACCCATTCGTTGATTTCCTCAAGGGTTTTGTCGTCAAAGGAAGCCGCGTAGGCGTCGGCGTTGTAATAATCGGCGTTTGTCTGCAAGAATTGATCGCTTACCCTGATACTCTCCCCGTCGTCGCGGAACCACACGGAATTGGCCGCCGTCAGTTTCGCGTTTTCGGTATTGGTAAGGGACGCCGTATACCCACGCATATATTCGTTCAGCCGGCCGATGTCAAGGCCGCCCAACACCCTTTCCATCTGCGCCAGCGTTTCACCTGCGGCGCCGTTCGTCGTCATGGACAGCGCCAGCATAACCGACAGCGGCGAAACCATAGGGTTGCCCCCGGCCAGGGCGCTCTTTTTAAACAGGTCAAGGGCAAAGGCGGCGCTGCCCGCGATAAATTCGCCGTCGGGCGTGATTTGCGCAATGTTACCCGCTTTGACGTTTTGCATCAGATTTATCGCCGAAAGATGCGACGCTTCGGGCTTCCCCGCACTTGTTTCAGGAATGCTTTCGGTGTTTTCGGTACCGTCCGCAGCGGGCGGAACGGCGTCGGCTGCGCAGGAAAACATGCCCAGAGCCAGCAGCGCCGACACGATTATATATATAACCGGTTTATAGTTATGATTTTTATTCTTTTTCAGATAAGTTCGTTTCGTATTCATCTGCTTCATCTGCCTTTCTTTAGTATATAGTCTTTAGACGCGGCAGAATCATTTGTGTTCCGTTTTTTCGTAAAATTGCTATATAATCTTTCGCTAAACGTTGGGCTGAGATCAGACAAACAGCGACATATCCGATTCCTCGGCATTGGCGAGCATTGCCGCCGCACCCGAGCTTTTCACACCGTCAATCAGTTCCTCCATTGCGATACCCATCACGTCCATGCTCATCGAACAGGCAATAAGCTCCACACCGTTTGACACGGCAAGTTTTATCAGTTCTTCAAGACTGTCTATATTCTTGTCATTCATCATACCGCGAATCAGTTTGGCTCCCATGCCGCCCATATTCATTTTGGATATCGGCAGCTTTTTTGTGCCGCGGGGCATCATCATGCCGAACATTTTCGCCATAAAGCCCTTTTTAACCTTTACCTTTTCCGGTTTACGCAGGATGTTAAGCCCCCAGAAGGTAAAAAACATGCTGACCTTTCGGCCCATTGCCGCCGCCGTGTTCGCTATTATAAAAGAAGCGATCGCCTTATCCAGCTCCCCCGAGAAGACGATGATATTTTTTTTGTCTTTAACACCCGGGTCGGGCACAGAGGCGCTCTTTCGTATTTTTGCCACGCTTATACCGCGGCTGCTCTCCATGCCCAGCATTATGTTGCCCGTTCTGCGGCAATAACCGGCAATATCCTCGGCGAAAGCGGGGTCGGTTGTCGATATCTCGATGATATCACCGTCCGCGGCTTCATTGAGCGCGGAGGACAGTTTTACAATCGGTCCGGGGCACTGCAGCCCGCAGGCGTCAACACTGACGGTTTTATTATCGGCTTGCGAACTGTCCGGGTTGCCGCCGTTCTGCTTCGCTTCAGGCAGCTGCGTTTCGGTATTCATCCGTATGTTTTGCGGTCTATGGGTGTGTTCACCGTAAACTGAGTTGTAAAGCCGGTATCCGCCGCTTAGATTATACACTTCAAAGCCGTTCTGCGACAATATCCTCGCCGCTATATATCCGCGGAGTCCGACCTGACAGGTCAGATAAACCGGTTTTGTTTTGTCCAGTTCGGATATGCGTCCCCTCAGGCTGTCAAGGGGTATATTTATAAACCCGTCAATATGTCCGTTTTCGTATTCAACGGGCGTTCGGATGTCCAGCAGTATGACGCTGCCGTCCGCAGGCAGGCCTTTGACGTCATGCCAATGGAAGTTTTTTACTTTTCCCGCGAGCAGATTCTCGATTACATATCCGGCCATATTGACCGGGTCCTTGGCCGAACCGTAGGGGGGAGCATAGCAGAGTTCCAATTTTGTCAGGTCACGGGCGGTCATCTTCCCGCGAATAGCCGTCGCGATAACGTCGCAGCGTTTATCGGCCCCCTCATATCCGACAACCTGTGCGCCCAATATTCTGCCGGTCTGCTTTTCGAAGAGTGTCTTGATTGACATGTTGACGGCGCCGGGATAATAGGTTGCGTGGTTTGCGGAGTATGTATAGGATTTGTCATAATCAAGAGCGAGGCGGACGGCGGTTTTTTCGTTGATACCGGTTGAGGTGACGGTCATATCAAACACCTTCAATATCGACGAACCCTGTGTACCCTCGTAAACGCTGTCAAGTCCGCATATATTATCGGCTGCCACCCTTCCCTGTTTGTTGGCAGGTCCCGCCAAAGGGATATGACATATACTGCCGGTCACAAATTCGTTGACCCAGACAGCGTCGCCGACGGCGTAAATATCCTCATGGGAGGTCATCATCCGCTCGTTGACCGTAATACCGCCGTGTTCGTTGACCGCGATGCCGGCTGCCTTCGCAATCCGTGTCTCGGGCCGCACGCCTATTGCGAGAATCAGCATATCCGCTTCAATCGTTCCGCCGCTCAGGGTGATTTTAAGCGGGCCGCCGCCGTCCTCAACCGAACGCAGGGCATTCTCCAACAGCAGCGTGACCCCCTTGCTTTCTATATGCCTGTGAACATCGCAGGCCATTTCGTAATCGATTGAGGCGATAACCTGCTCCCCCATTTCGACAATTGTCACACCCAGCCCCGCTTTGTCCA
>JAQVWU010000373.1 GCA_028709565.1 Eubacteriales bacterium | reverse complement strand
CATTATAATTACCGATGCGGGTGGGCAGGCAGCGAGCATTGGCGCAATTTCATACTCCCCCGTACCTTTAACATCATGGATACATATGGCTTCGACGGAATATATAACGACTGGGGATATGATTGGGGCAAAGGTCATTACATCTCAATCCCTCCGGAAAAACGCAATTATGAACAGGAACCTCTTGAAAGATATGATCCCGAGGCGGAAGATCTGATACACATGATTTATAACGGTGTGAAGGATCGCGGAGGAATCTACAAACTTCATGTAGGTGGTTATAACCGGGCCCCCGTGAGAGGCAAATATTACGATTATCTGTGGGTCGGCGAGGGAAACTTCTCCGCGGAGTACGGAGGAGGCAAGATGTTCGAACCCTATCTTGTACCCTGCCCCGACAAGCCGAGACTTACAAATTGGGGTAAAGAAAGATTCGACGCCGACGCGTATTTCGCCGCGACCATTCCGTTCGTGCAGTTTCCGCTTCTTACGCACGGCCGTCCGACCATGGGCAGGTGTATCGATGTTGAGGGCGTTGAGCAATACAATACCTCGCAGCCCGACCGCTTGTATTACTATTTTAAAAAGGTGCGCGAATATGCCGACGCGCATCCCGACGGTCCCTATATCTACAGCGAATGGTCGCAGATACCCGATGATCCCGAAGATTTTCCCCGCTGGTGCCGTTATCTGAAGCTATATAAGGCTATGACGGAAGATGAAACTATTGTTCATATGGAAATCCGCAACGCAGAATTTATACTATCCGAAATACCGGATAAGGTATTCATCTCGCTGTTTACCAATGCTGACGAATATATGGCGGCTTCGAATATGACAGACCAACCCTATACACTTTTTCTGCAGGACAGCTGGACCGATATGGCAAGTGAGATAAGCGGAAAGCAATTTGTTATTTCGCCGAAGCGGATTATATTCCTGAAAAGAATCGCGGAGAGGAACCAATGACGATGACAATACGGGATAAGTTGTGGCTTTTTGCGAGCAGAGGCCATGACGACGACATTTGGCTGGGGAAATCGGGTGAAGGACGTTTCCAAGTGGTCGCGCATTACCCCCGCGGAAGGAGCGATGATACTGGATGTGCCGAATATCATCATGATAAATTCCGACGGAGTACCGGTGCCGTATTCGGCTGACGCTTACGGTTATGCCGAAAGTTTTTACAGAATGAAAAATGTCGTCTGGAGCGTGACGGGCTCCGCCGGTTTCCGAGCGGGCAACGAAGAAGAATTCATATGCAGGTTGGCTGAAAAATATACGAACATAACAGGCGCGTATGCCGACGATTTTCTCGGGTTCGGACAAAAAGTAGGTATTACAGACAGCGAAAAACACGGATTGATCCTTGAGATGAAAAACAAACTGAATAAAGCGTGCCGCAAACTTGACATGTGGCTGACGGTGTATGCCCGGGATCTGCAGAACTGCGATGTTGAGTTATTCGGTTTGTTTGACGCGCTTGCGATGTGGACATGGAATTATCATGATTTGAAAGATGTCAGGAACAATTTCGAACTTCTTGAGAAAAAGTTTCCTTCGAAGCAAAAATATCTCGGCATTTATATACTCGATTACCCTTCGGGCGAAGCGATACCGAACGAATATATGGAACTGCAGTGCGAAAACGGACTTGAATTGCTGAAGCAGGGACGGGCGGACGGAATGATATTCCTTACAAACTGTGTAATGGGTGTCGGTCTGCCGAGTGAATTATGGTTGAGAGACTGGATCGACAGAATAAAGAATATAGAGATCCGATAAACAGGAATACCGAAATGATGAATACAGTCACAGTAACAGCCCAGATCATCGGCTTTATCGCGCTGATCTGTTCGCTGCTTTCGTTTCAGCAAAAAACAAGAAAAAGGATCATGGTCTTTCAGATGACCGCAAGTCTGCTGTTCTCGGCTCAATTGTTTATGCTGGGCGCGATTACAGGCGGATGCCTGGATCTTATATCATTCACCAGAAGCTTGATATTTTCCAAAAACGATAAAAAGTGGGCCTCATCGCCGGTATGGTTCGGTGTCTTCGTCGGCGTGATGATCATAACGGGCATCCTGACATGGGAAAGCGCATGGAGCCTGTTGCCGATAGCAGGATCAATCCTTTCAACCGTAGCGTTGTGGATGAAAAGCGAAAAGCGGATCAGGGTAATCTCGCTGTTTGTCGGACCCTGCTGGATGGTATATAATATCGTGAACGGCGCATACACGGGAGCGCTCAATGAATTATTAGCGATGGTTTCTATTATAATTGCGCTGGTCAGGCACGACGTTGGTAAATTCGATAAAAAAGCAAATACGAAAAACCGGGCGGAAGTTTCCGGATAACCAAAAGCATCAATAACTGTCGATACCCGTTTAAATTGGGTATAATATTATTGCTGAGCATCTGTGGTTATTTCCTTCCATAGTTTGGTTACTATGAAAATGTCCGAAGCGAATACTGTTTTTGAATGAGAAACGGAAATGAACCGATAAAGATGAAATAGGCAGATACTCAATTACCCCTCGGGCTATTAATTCCCAAAATAAATTCAAGTAAAATTATCACACCTATTGCTTTTATGATATATTATGGTATAATGACTGCAGAATAACTTTTTACCGGGTATATGTACTGAGACCGCATATACCAATATCTTCCAAACCGAAAAAGCCGGACGGCAGAAAAAACAATAAGATAAGATGAGGTTAATTATGAAGAAATTTATGACAATCTTTGTTATTATGACCGTTCTCTGCACCATATTTACCATTTATGGTTCGGCAATTGCCGGCGGTGAAGATTATGGCTCAGTTCCTTATACGTATAATATCCTTGCACTTGACGCGATTAAAGAGGATACTTATACACACGCGCTTCATATCAACGGTAATCTGGAAAGAGACGGCGGAAGCATTAATGCAGGCGCCGATTATTGGTTAATCTACGACGATACATATTTGTGGATGTTTGTTGAAATAAAAGATTCAACATTAAATACTGCCGCAGATGACGAATTGACATCAAGCTATAAAGTGGACAGTATTGAAATTATGCTAGACTTTACAAATAAAGGTGAAAATATCGTCGATGAAACACCGTATCAATGCCGTGTTGATCATCAGGGATTTGTTTCCGGACGTATCGGTCAAGGCGGTACTTCTCTTTTCGGAACACCTGCACAGGGGGGCGATGTGGATTTCTTTGAAAGCGCAGC
>JAQVWU010000372.1 GCA_028709565.1 Eubacteriales bacterium | reverse complement strand
TAAAGGGTGGTCCAGTTTTCGTCGTCATCGGAGCCCTCAATCATGGCGCCGAGATAACGGTCAAGATATCCGCTGCGGGACTGGATATTTACCTGGGTCAGGGTGTAGGGTTCGCCGGCGTCAACACCGCAATAACCGTCGCCCGTGCCCAGGGGATCGAAGAAGGTATCGATGTCGCCGTCAAAAGCCGCAGCACTGCCTGTGGCGGCATTGTCTCCCCAGCCCGTCTCATTACCGATGATTGCTGCATTGAGGATACTGCCGGTAGCGGGAGCCTGGCCGGAGGACGGATATGTCGTACCGCCGGTTATCTTGCTGCAGAGTACGATCTCGGATATCTGCAGTACATCAGAGGTGTCCGCGCCGTCCGCTTCAAACATATAGTGGGGATACGCGACATTGTTGTCAAATTCGATGAGGAAATATGTAAAATCCACATCGGCCAGGTCAGCCGAGGTGCCTTCATAAAGCACGGTATAGTTCACCGCGTCGGGTGAGCCGGAGAGTGTCCAGGTACTCGGATTTCTGCCGGTATATTGGGCGTTATCGTTCGCCGTGGCAATTACAATGGCGTCCACCATGTATGAGGTATCCATTGACCATGTAATGTTTACGGGGAATACGTTTGTGCAAAACTTGGTTGTGGTGTCGTTGTCGAACAGATTCCAGTATTCTTCCCCTGAAAAGCTGTCGGTGCCGTAAAGGGAATCCTGATTTACATTATCAATGAGAAACGTTCTGCCGGGAGCAGCCTCTTCCAGTACGGTAGATTCCGCCGAGGCTCCGACGGAAAGGAACAGCATTGAAACAAGAACAAAAACCAGGAGCAGGGATATTTTTTTCATTTCTGCAAAGTCCGCCTTTCGTTTATAATAATAATATTATTGCCTGCAAATATTATACATCATCATTCATATAATTGTCAATAGTTTTTTACAGAATTATAATTATTTATTCGGATTTTTTAACAGCATGACCGTTTGTAATAAAACATTACCGCGATAAGGTGAATGTCGGGTGAACCAAATCCCGTAATCGGAGGACATTACCCGGTTTTACGGTGTCAGAGGAAACCAGCCGCGGGGAAGGTCGTGTCTGAGGGTGTGTTCGGTCAGCGAGAAGAACAGACGCTGCGCCTGCATCCGGGTCAGCGACAAAGACGGAATTTTCTCCGGATTATCCGAAACCGATACCCTGACTCCGCTGACCTCCGCTTCAAAGCCCTGTCCGTCTATCTCAAGGGTCAGCCGTCCGTCCTGCGCGATACCGGCAGCGGCGCGTGGTCCGAGACATGCGGCTATATATTTTTGGTAATTGTAGACGCTGACCTGGTTTGTATGGACCAGCGCCGTGTTCTCACACAGGTCCTCCAACCCCCGCAGACAGACGGTATCATATGGCTTCACCATGACATCGACACCGTGGGTGTCCTTTTTGTCCAGAAATACCGCATACGCGTCGGCTGCCATGCGATAATCGTCCAGCTGAGCACGGTTTCCTATAAAGCGCCCGACACATTCCCCGTTATACGCGACATTGTTCCGCTCATCCAGTGTCAGTTTTCCGGTATATTCGCCGCGTTTATGAAAACAATTGGTTTTCGTTATATGCATGCGGTACGCGCATTCGGCGCGTGAAAAACCGAAATACTCATATCTGTGCCGCAGCCCGCTCAGATGGGCGTAATCCACGCCTTCCTTTTTCATATCACCGACAGCCATATTCATCAGTGCCTGCATATAGCCTTTGCCTCGGTGATACGGATGTACCGATACCTGCCCTACCTCGCAGGCGGTCATGGGAATGCCGCTGTGTTTGCACTGTTCACGTGTAACCGACAGCGTGGCACGGATTCTGCCGCCCTCGGAAACCACATAGTGGTCCTTCCAGAAAGGGTAATCGGAGTTGTACATGTCAGGGTTGCGCTTTTTAAAATCATGGGGCTCATGGGCCTCGCTGAATACATAATTGATAAAATCGATGATATCGTCCGATTCGTCCTCTCTCGCTTTTCTGAATTCGGTCATGTTTAATTCCTCGCTTCCGTTTTGATATTATTACTATTATAACGGCGAAGTATCTCTAAGTCAAACCTTTTGTCATAAGACCTGCGGAAATGCGCTTGTTTTTGTATTTTTATCTTTTATATTATTGACAACCACGGCAAACCGTGTAATTATCGGAATATAATACTGACCGGGAACGCCACACTGCCATATATAACAAAAAGGAGAGATACATATGCAAAAATCGGCAAATAATTTCGCGGCATTCCTGTTGTTTCCGTTGATTTTATTGCAGCTTACAGCCTGTTCCGAGAGAAGCGTTCCGAAAATCGCCGGAGAAAACGAACAAACAACGGCAGTCGCCGCCGACAGCGAACCCGAGGCGCCGAATCTGCCCGAGGTTACCTATGACGGATACGAATTCAGATTTCTTTCGGTGAACAGCACCTCCATGGGCAACTCCGCCGAGACCGGGTCGCACTTTTGGAGCGACTTCGGCTACAATGAGGAGCGGAGCGGAGAACCCATCAACGACGCGGTATACGCCCGCAATACTAAAATTGAGGAGCGGTTTGAGATCGAAATTCTCCTTGACGAAGCGGCCGATGTCAGGGCGGCAGCCGAGAAGACCATCACCGCCGGAGATGACCTCTATGATGTCATAACGCCGTTTATAGACAAAACTTTTGCCATGGCGCAGGCGGGGTATATTACCGATCTGTATGAGGTGCCATACCTGGACCTGTCCAAAGGGTGGTGGGACAGTGTGCTGACCATATCGCTCTCCCTGTGCAATCATATCTATGCCGCCTCGGGAGATATCAGCATGGAGGACGAGGAATACAACTGGTGCGTCATATTCAACAAATCCATGATTGACACCTATAACCTCAAGGACCCTTACACCGCGGTGAAGTCGGGCCAATGGACCTTTGACAAAATGTATGAAATGGGCAAGGCGGTTACATTTGACCTCAACGGCGACGGCAGTCTTGACCTGCATGACTCATACGGCTACGGAAACGACTATTCCGGCAGTCAGTCCTGGCATTCATCCTCCGGTGAAAAGATTGCCGCACTGGACCCCGACGGTGTGCCCCGTCTTGTCATAGGCAATGAACGGTCCCATCAGGTCATGGACAAAATCACCGAAATATTCAATGACCGGGATTTTATGATATGGGCCAGCGAGATAAAGGGCGTCCCCAACGCGTGGCTGGAGCTGAA
>JAQVWU010000371.1 GCA_028709565.1 Eubacteriales bacterium | reverse complement strand
CGTCAGACGTTCGCTGTCTGAAGGAATGTAGGCGGTACGGGATATATTTTTTCAACATCCAATTGCGTCTATACGGGAATGCCCCTGGAACGTTATGAATTAATGCATAAAATATGGACAGAGGAAGGGTTATATAAATAATATTGCTAATATAAATAATTTATAAATGTTCAAACCAAACACTTGCATAAATCACCGAAATCTGATATAATATATGTGTAAGATATAAAACAAGGTCATACCAGCCGGGGAGCCAGCGGTGCCCTGTACCTGCAAACCGCTATAGCAGGGGTGGTTTCCTTATTTGAGGACCGTATTTGTGCGGTCTGTGCTGTGTGTAAACGTGTTGACGAACGGGTCTTACGCAATTAATGACCGTGAATCATGTCAGGCGGGGAACCGAGCAGCATTAATCGGTATATTTGATGTGCCGTGAGGATGCCTGTTCAGAGCGTAATCCGCAGTTAACGCGTATAGATGTGTGTTCGATATAAGGTGTATGACCTTGTTTTATATCTTGCACATCGGAGGTTAGAGGTAAGGGTGGCTGTTTTGTACATACGGTCTGCCTTCGTGCCCTAACCTTTTCTATATATTTATATTGACAAGAGGGTGAAACGGTGTATCAGGTTTTATACAGAAAATGGAGACCCAAAACCTTTTCGGAAGTATCCGGTCAGGATCATATAACATCCGTATTAAGATATGAGATTGAACATAATAAAGCTTCACATGCCTACCTGTTTCATGGTTCCCGCGGAACCGGCAAAACCACCTGTGCAAAAATTCTTGCCCTGGCTGTCAATTGTGAAAATCCTCAAAAAGGTGAACCGTGCGGTATCTGCCCGTCATGTACAGGTATCAATAACGGTTCTATAACCGATGTACTTGAAATAGATGCGGCATCAAATAACGGGGTTGACGATATAAGAGCGATACGTGACGAGGTTGTTTATTCGCCCGCAATAGTCGAATATCGTGTTTATATTATAGATGAGGTGCACATGCTCACCCCTCAGGCTTTCAACGCGCTTTTAAAAACTCTCGAAGAACCTCCCCCGCGGGTTATGTTCATATTAGCTACGACTGAACTGCATAAATTGCCTGCCACAATTATTTCGCGCTGCCGCCGCTTTGATTTTCGCCGGGTCCCGCAAAAAGATATTGTCGAACGTTTGCTTTTTATTGCGGAACAGGAGCATATATCAATTGAGCCCGACGCCGCTCTTTTAATTGCCAGAGCGGCGCAGGGCGGAATGCGTGACGCTATAAGTCTGTTCGAGCTTTGCGCTTCCGATGATAACGGCGTGAGCGTTGATCAGGTTAAATCTTTTGCCGGTATTGCCGGGCGTGAAACATCAGCATATATTGCGTCCTCCGTTTTATCCGGTGAACTTGATAAAATATTTGCCGCTATCGCCGATATTTATAATTCATCAAAAGATATTACTGTTTTTTGGCATGAACTTGTAGCGTTTTACCGGGATATGCTTGTTGTAAAAACTATAAAAGACGTTGCCGGATACCTTGATTTAACGTCTGAAGAGTATGAGATGACAAGAAACGTAGCGTCGGGTTATACACGCGAGATACTGTTATGGCATTGTTCTCTTTTAGATGACGCGTATATTTCAATGCAGCGTAATATGGTATCCAAAAGACTGTGCGCCGAATTCACTCTCATACGTATGACGCAAAAACCCGATGACAGTCCGATGGGAATCGCCGCGCGTGTAGCCGCGATTGAGAAAACGCTGCCGATATGTGAAAAAAGCATTAAACAACAGAAAAGCGAAACAAAATCCGTTTCCGGCAATTCCATTGCGTCAAATACATCCGAAATATCCGAAATATCCGAAACATCCGATCCCCGGAACCGAAAAACATACGGAACTGTTTCGTATTGGCATGAAATTATAAACAAATTTAAAAAGGCGGATATATCAAACGCGTCATTTTTGAACAACTCAAAAGCGTATAAAACCGAAAAAAACGGGCCTCTTATTATTCGGCTGCAAAATAAATTCTCATTGACAATGCTGGAAAAACCGCCGGTTAAGGAAAATCTTATTGCTTTAATACAATCATTTGATACGATTGACGATATTGTTTTTGAAACCGAAGACAACCGTGATGAAAAGCTGATAATCGATGAGTTGGAAGAACCGGAAGAACCGGAAGAAATTAATACAATTACTGATTATAAACGGGAGTGATATAACCAATGAAAGCCAATATACCGAAGGGTTATGGTGGAGGTCCCCAGAACATGCAAGGGATGTTCCGCCAAGCCCAGAAAATGCAGGAGCAGATGAACGAACTGCAGGAAAAGCTTGACATCCGCGAATATGATGTTAAGGCAGGCGGAGGAGCAGTTGCCATAAAGATTAACGGTAAGAAGGAAATTCTTTCTTTAGACATAGAACCCGAGATAGTTGATCCTGATGATATAGAAACATTATCCGATGTGCTTGTTGCCGCATTCAATGAGGCAATTAAAAAGGTTGACGAAACAAATCAAAAAGAAATGTCACAGATTACCGGTGATGTCGGCTTGCCGGGTGTCTTCTGAATATAATGGCAGATATGATTCCATCCCTGGAACATTTAATCGAACAATTCCGGCATATGCCTTCAATCGGGAAAAAAACCGCTACCCGAATGGCTTTTTCCATTCTCGATTATTCGGATGATGAAGCACAGGCATTAATTGACGCTATTGCCGATGTCAAAAAAAACATTACCGGTTGTCCTGTATGCTTCGGAATCAGTGAGGGCGGTTTATGTTCTGTATGTACCGATGATAAACGCGATTCGTCTGTTATATGCGTTGTTGAAGATTATCGCGCCGTGGTGGCTTTGGAGCGCGTACGGGATTATCGCGGTTTATATCATGTTTTACACGGTGTACTGTCTGCGCTTGAGGGTGTCGGAACCGAAAAGCTGCGCATCAAGGAGCTTACGGACAGAGTCAATAACAGCGAAATAAACGAAAACATTATTGCGACAAATCCGGATATTGAGGGTGAGGCTACAGCGGATTATCTTTTTAAATTGCTTATGCCGATGAAACTCAGAATCAGCCGTTTAGCATACGGTATGCCTGTTGGCGGTAACCTCGAATATACTGATGAAGGAACGTTATCAAGAGCTATATCAGGCAGAAGAGATATGAACATTTAAGTGTTTATATAAAAACAGCCTGCTTTAAAATTGCAGGCGGTTTTTTATCTGATAATTATCTAAT
>JAQVWU010000033.1 GCA_028709565.1 Eubacteriales bacterium | reverse complement strand
ATCATGTGCCGCAGGACATCGGTTAATAGAAAACGTGACGCATGAACGGGTATGCCGTCAAATTCGCTGTAGGCCGGCATAACCGACATTGCCCCGGCTTCGCGGAAGGCGGCGCAAAACGGTTCATACATATTTTCGTAAAACTCCCTGAGACCGATATGTACCGGTGCGATATTGATACCGCCCTCCGGTGAACCGTGCGCGATGTAATGCTTGGGCGAGGCGGCTACCCCCCGCGACTGCAGCCCCTTTATATAGGCGGTCCCCATGCGTGAGGTGAGATAAGGGTCTTCTCCGTAATTTTCCTCAACCCGTCCCCATCTCGGGTCACGGGAAAGGTCGAGGTTGGGCGCGTAGGTCTGGCGTACACCGGCTGCGCGGACCTCTCCGCCTATAAGGGCAGCCGCCTCCCCCGCGAGGGATGTGTTGAAAGTTGCGCCCATTCCGATGGACTGGGGAAATACCGTCGCCCCCTCAATCATGGCGCCGTGCAGCGATTCGCCCATGACAATCATGGGAATGCCCAGCCGGGTGTTTTCAATCAGGCCGCGCTGTATGCTGTCCAGGGTATCGGTGCTGACGGGCTGCGACACATAGACACAGCTGATACCCGTGTCGGGCAGTCTTCCTTCGTCCGCCATGCGCTTGATATCGGCGATACTGCCCTTCATGGTCATCTGCGCCAGCTTTTCGGCCGTTGTCATCCGGGACAGCAGATCGCAGGCGCGCTCCTCTTCGGACAGCGAGGGGTCTTTATAAGGCGGTAACATAAAATCCTCCCTTTGGGTCATAACTAAGAGCAAATATCTATATGTTATACGATATTTGAAGTATGGTTTAATGGTTAATAAATGGTTTAATATAAATCGATTCCCAGTATGCCGCACAGTTCCTTTATGCGCCCGGTATGGTCGCCGTAGCATATAAAATAATGCTGTGACGCGACATTTTGGGTAAAGCTTTCAACGCCGTCAATGAGAATCTCCAGTCCCGGCAGACGGGGCGCGGGCTGTGTCCAGCCGGCTTCCTCCCAGCGCCGGGGGGCAACGCCTTCACACAGAATCATATGCATATAATATCTGCCCTCTGTGTAAACCAGCCGGCACATGGTTATCTGCCCTTTTTTAAGCGCGGAAACATTAAGAATGCCCTGTGAAAGTTCCCCGAAGGCAGCCGGCATAACGGTTATTTCTCCGTCGGTCACCTCTGCCGGAATAAAATCAGGCACGCCGGCGAGCACTCTGTCCGAAAAGAATTCGTAAAACTCCAGATAACAGCCGCACTGACCGGTAAGGGCTTTGATTATGAGCTGTGTGACGCAGCCCAGAGAGTCGTTTTCCGGTACGACACAGAACCGGTCGATATTGGCAAGCAGCATAAAAACGGGAGCGGGCGGATATCCGAGGAGTTTTTTCATCCCGTCGACATCCTTCAATGAAATCGCGCCGTAACCGCGGCTGAGAGCGATATCGCGCACCGCTATATAATAACCGGCGGCTTTTTGGAGCGAATCGGATTCGGCTTCCCTGAGAAAGCGCCACTTTTTTATGTGTTTTTCTATAATTTCGTTTTTTTCGTCTTCCGTGACGGCCTGATAGCGCTGTTGGACCTCAAGCATTTCAAAAGTCTCAATTTCGGTGCCGACAACGCGTTTGAGAGACGGACCGTCGTATAAAGTGCCGTATAGGTTCATATCGCGGTAGCCCATCATACCGACTCGGGACCGGCGCAGCGTCTTTGCCGCCCGGGCGGCGACGCAGTAGTCGGCGACCAGTGGGGCGTGGGACGGCAAACCGACAATATCGTAAACATATCTAAAGGTATAGCCCATGTCGGACAGTGTCTTGCGCAGCGCCGACGTGCCGGCCTGATCCGCCGTTGTTATCAGCCGCCCGTCCTCCTCCCATCCGCACAGACCCCACAGGACAACGGGCAGATGACGGAATTCCTGCGCGACCTTTATTACGGCATGGGAGGGAATCCAGCCCGCAATACAAAGAACCATTACATCAAATTCGGTTTTTTTGAATTCGGCAACGGCGTTTGCCGTATCGTTTTCGTCGGGGTCGTCGGTGACAGGGTAAACCGAATGCAGTTTTAAACCCTGTGCCGCGAGCGCCGCCGCGGCTTTATCGCATTTGCGGACAAGTATTTCACGGGGCGTATTTATTTCTCCGAAGCCGGCAAAGGCGACGGTGGGTGGATTTGTCATTTAGGTCGGGACCTCCTGTGTCTTTTTATTTGTCGGTTTCTTTGATTTCCCGCAGGATACGCAGCGTCTCTTCAACCAGTTCCTGACCGCCCTCCGGCGATACGACGTTGCAGAAAAGGCATGCGCTGTACCCTTTGTTCTCGGCTCCCCGCCGGGTCGCCAGGTAAGATCCGCCGTCCGGACCGGGCATCCCCGCCAGCTGTATGACAAAGGTCTGTTCAAAAGGCGAACGCGCCTGTATACGGTGCATGAAATCCATGTACAATTCAAAGCGGTTGGACGCAAAGGCGATATCGCCTATATTAAGTACATGCAGTTCCATGGGAAGCTTCGGGTTGGACTCATAGTCCTCATAACGCTGTATTATACGTTCAAATCTGCTGCGCTGAGCCTGGAGGGAGGAATTATAGGTCAGCAGCTCGGTAGGCGTACCGCCCTCCGTTTTAAAGGGCAGTTCCCTGAGTTTGTTTAGCGATTCGGTGCAAAAAGCCAGTTCGCCGTCGGTTATCGGGCGTTTTGAGAGCATTACCGTTTCCACACGGTGTTTGACCGGGACATCGGTTTTTATATCGTTCTTCGCCCAGGACAATACCTCATCGAAGGCAGCGGATATTCTTTCGGCGATGTCGCGTCTGGCAGCCAGTTCGGTTTCGTTCATACCGTATTTTAAACGGAAGCGCCGGTCCTGGGCTTTTTTATAATGCAATATCCGCGGAGACAGGTCGCCGCCGGCGGCGCACTGGGGCAGAATAAAGATATCTCCGTGCCTGGAACGAATCTCACGGCGGACATCATGCCAGAAGTCGGCTGACAGACGATGTTCATGCTCGGAATTCTGCGACGGAGAGGGAACATTGATAATCGCGCCGGTCAGTTTGCGGTCCGTGTCAAACGTATATAAGATGTTAATAAAATGGTCGGAGCCGGCTTCATATCCCGAAAAGTTTTCGTCGTTTGTATTGCCGTACATCACCGCGTGTCCGTTTACCATATAACCGGTTGAAACGCTGCCGGGGCGCTTTGATGTGTCGTCGAAATAGAGGACACGGCGGCTGTGGGAGACAACGGCATAACCGTAGCCGTAGGCAATGCCGCCGGGGGCGCGTTTTGTCCAAGCTTCGCATACCGCGTCGGCGGCCTGTGATGAAAGAAAATCACGGTATTCATCGCCCGACGCTATGTTAATACCCGGATTCGGCATTCTTTGGTCGTCCTTCACGTTGTTGTCAATCCAGCCGGTGTCCGAATAATGGCTGGCTCCGGTGTGCGTGTGCGTCGCGTTCATGAGAATCTTTTCGGCATCGATTGAAGGGTCTTTTTTTACGACCTTTGCGCGGATTTCGTCAAGCAGATAGGATCGTATGACGACAAGGTCGGCGGACAGAAATATTACGGCGTCTTTACCGTCATCAACGGCAAGCGCGCTGACAAACAACGGGTCCATCACCCCCTGTGATATGCGCATATGGAACTGTCCGGGAATGTTAACCGGTTTGTCTGTGGAAACATCGCGCTGAGCCCATCCGATTTTGATTTGTGACATATCAATTCTCCTAACAATATTTTATTATTTCATTATAGAAGCTTAATTTGATTAAGACAGGGATGGCAGGTTTTATATCATAATTATACCATAGTATTTCAAAGAGTCAATCGCATAAATCAAGTTTTTTTATTAAAACAGCCTCAAAAACAAAGCGCAAAAAAACCGCCTGACAGCGGTTTGAGGTTTTATATTAATTGTGTTTTGATTTTTACGTATCAATTTTATTAATTTCATCGATTTTATCTGTTGCTTCTGCTGTTTTTGCTATATCCGGTCCGCTGCCATCCATAACATAACTGCGGACGCGGGCGGTTATATACAGCGCGGCGGCGGCCTGAGTGATTCCGAACACCGTGTCCTGAGTGGAGGCGCGAAATCCGGCAAAGGTCAGGATAAGATCGGAAATCGACGAAAGCGATATAAAAAGCATGGCGAGCAGCGATACCGGCAGATATAAGCGGGGTCTGGGTTTTTTAAACAAAAAGCGTATTTCAAATACAAAATACAGCATGATTGTAATAAGCGAAAGCTGCTCGAGTATACGGACCGGACTGTTGAGCGGAGAGGACATATCAAAGTAGACACACATCAGGTACAAGGCCGCCCATATAATAACAAAAAAACCGCATACTATTAATATGTTTTCTTTCGGATCGGGAGAAAACGCGGTTATAATAAAATATGCCGCCGCCGGTATGGCGGTAATCAAAACGACAACACGCAATAATGTAATGCCGGTATATATGCCTGTTATATAGTAATATATATTGAATAAAACGGCGGCGGCGAGCTGAAACCCGCATAATATGGCGGCGAAAACCACAAAACGGTCGGGTACCGGCAGGATTTTTGTCTGCTCATTGTCTTTAACCGCAAAATAGGACGCGGCGCAGAAAAGTGAAGCTATGAATACCGCTGTATAGAAGATTTCGGGGATACCGGAGATTTCGGTGTTGTAGAAGTTGAACCTTTCGTCATAGAAATTTATGAACAACAGCGTTTGTATAACCGTAGCTGCAACCGCAAGCACGGACGCCGTCACAAAAAACAATTTGGGCGCGGCGGTCTTTTTTGTTTCGGTTTCCATTAAATAAGATACCTTCCGTATTTTATTATTATTTTACTATATTGATTATAACACTGTGATTTTTAAATATCAAGAGCATAATATTAAAATAAGAATTTATTACGATATATTTAGCCATAAAATGCCTTGAGTTCAATATAAATTAACATTTCGGTAAACAAATGTCCTCCATATGTTGTATAATGACTATATGTATCAGGAAACAGTCAGGTGCTGTTTCCATGTATCATCAATAAACTGCAATAATAAATAACAACAAATCTTTTAGGAATAACGGAGGTATTCAAGTGTTAAAAAAAGTAGGAATCCTGGGTTTCGCTCACGGTCATGTTATGGCATACGGCGGTGCGTGGGTTAAAAATCCCGAAATGGGTGTGAAAATCGTCGCGGGCTGGGACCATGACGAAGCCAGACTGACAAACTGCGCGGCGCAGCTGGGCGGCATTGACAAAACCTCGACGCCGGATCAACTGCTTGCGCTGGATATTGACGCGGTGGTGATTTCATCCGAAACATCATATCATGCCGAGCTTATAGAAGCGGCAGCGGCGGCGGGGAAGGCCATTATTTGTTATAAACCCATGGCTCTTACCATGGCGGAAGCCGACAGAATCGTAGCCGCGGTTGAAAATCACAAGGTCCCTTTTACGATGGGCTATCAGATGAGGGTTGACCCTCAGAATATAAAAATCAAGGAGCTTATCCATTCCGGTGAAATCGGTGATACCTTTATGTACCGCCGCCGTCACGGACTTTCCACACATACATGGGGAGGATTCAAAGACACATGGCATAACAATGCCGGGTATAACCGCGATATATTCGCCGACGACTCGTCACATCCGATAGATATGCTCAACTGGATATTCGGCGTACCCGAAACGGTCAGCGCCGAACTTTCAACGATGAATTCCCCCGACGTTCCCAACGACAACGGCATCGCGTTGTATAAATACGCAAACGGAATGATTGCCGAAATATCATGTCCCTTTTCCTGCTCCGCTTCGGAGATAACAACCGAGGTTTACGCCAAAAAGGGATCGATTCAGCAATACTACGGCGACGGACCCTCCACGCGTCTCCCCCGCGCCGAAGGGCAGGTCGGCTTGAAATGGTTTGTTGAGGGCAATGCCGACTGGACCGACAGCGGCATCCCCAGTCCAGCCGGACACGGCGAACGCCTCGGAGCCCAGGCACAGCCTTTTGCCGATTTTCTGTTTGGCAGAAGAGGCCCCATATGTTCCGTTTACGAGGGACGTGATTCGCTGCGAATGGTTTTGGCATGTTATCTCTCTGCAAGGGAAGGACAGCGTGTCCGTGTGGATGACCCCCGTGTCTACGAAATATAACCGTTGTTCCGGCAGTTAAAATGAAAACGGAAAAAACATGATATTATGAAACAAACAGCCGCCGTGTTTTTAGCCGCTCTGGTCGTAACGCTGTACGCCATGTCGTATACGCATGTAAACGCCCAAGAGGAGGCGCCCGCCGTCACCACAGCGGAGACCGAAACAGAGACCGAAACAGAAACAGAGACAGAGAAAGAACCGCCCGGTACAACAGCCGTGATAGTCGATATTCCGAAACCCCGGATTACGACTGAGCCTGAAACGGAGTTCGAAACGGAACCGGAAACCGAGCCCGAGACCGAGCCGGAAACGGAAACCGAGCCCGAGACCGAACCGGAAACCGAGCCCGAAACGGAACCGGAAACCGAGCCGGAAACCGAGCGTGAGACGGTCCCTCCGCCCGAAACCATACTGCAGGAAACCCGCGCTCCCTCGACGGTAACCCGGGCGGAGCAGGACAGGGCGCTGGCCAGGGTAACCGTATCGGCAAATCCGCCCGAAACCATAAAACCGGTAAAAGCGGCCCCGGTCGCGGCTCCGGCGCAAAGCACAACCGACACAACCCGGACGGATACGTTTACTCAAACCTCGGAAGAGACCGAAACCGAAACAGATAACGATAACGAAACCGATACCGCCGAAACGATTACCGCCGCGGAAACCGAAACCGAACCCGGCACCGAATCCGCCGGAAGCGACGATCCGGGCCCGGAACTTACCGTTCGGGGCGTTATGATAATCGGAACGGGTGCGGCGGTCGTTACCGCGCTGCTCTTTATATACAGATTCGCAAAACGGCCGTAAGGACTAAAGTAAAAATGACAGGGCGGAGCAGAAACCGTCCTGTTTGAATATTTTACGCCGGCAGGACGCTTCTTTCATTTGTATGGATATCATCTCAGTTTAATGCGTAAATTTTATTATAGCATTGCTAAACGTGTATTATGATACGGGGAGAGAAAAAAGAAAACAGGAAAAAAGTAATAATACACAAGATTATAACAGGCAGGAAAGGCGAAAAACATGAGCGCTATTTATATAAATCCCGTTGTTTATACATCCCGACCCGGGGAGACGCGAACACGCGCCGAAAACGAGACCTACGACCTGCTGGATAAATTGAATATCGGATTTTCCAGAATAGACCACGGTGCCGCTATGACCATAGAAGACTGCGCCGGTGTGGACGAGCTGCTGGATGTTGACATGTGTAAAAATCTGTTTTTGTGCAACAGACAGCAGACCGAATTTTATTTTCTGATGCTGCCCGGCAACAAGCAGTTTAAGACAAAGGTATTGTCAGCCCAGCTGGGGGTGGCGCGTCTTTCCTTTGCGGGGAGCGAAGCTATGCAGCGTTATCTGGGGGTCGCTCCCGGTTCGCTGTCGGTCCTGGGACTCGCATACGATACCGACCGGCGCGTCAGACTGCTCATTGACGCCGAACTGTTCGCATGCGAATATATCGGCTGCCATCCGTGCGCCAATACCTCAAGTCTGAAAATTAAATCATCGGACCTGCTTGATGTGTTTTTAAAACATACCGGTCATAACGCGGAAAAGGTAATACTTTCGGATTAATCCGAGATTAAATTTACATAAGCGTAACATTATATTTCGTTGCATTTAGAAAAGACATATGGTATAATATTTTTTATGAAAACGGATATATTAAGCACGGACCGCGCATCGGTTGTTCAGCTGCTTGCCCGGCTCGGCGAACCCGAATGGAGAGCCGGTCAGATAATAGACTGGGCATGGCGGGGTGTCGATTTTGACGGAATGACAAACCTCCCCGTCGGTCTGCGGGAAAAACTTGCCGGCTGCGCGACAATCAATCTGCCCCAAATCGAACGGAAACTGGTCTCGTCGATTGACGGCACGATAAAATATCTCTTCCGTTTGTCCGACGGGGAGGCGATTGAAAGTGTGGTTATGCGATATCGCCACGGCAATACCATATGTATTTCGAGTCAGGCAGGCTGCCGCATGGGCTGCCGTTTTTGCGCTTCAAATACCTGCGGGACCGCGCGCAATCTCAGGGTATCCGAGATGCTCGGACAGGTTATTGCGGCGCAAAAGGACACGGGAAAACGCATCGACGGTATTGTTTTGATGGGTATAGGCGAACCGCTTGACAATTATGACAATGTCCTGAGCTTTATCAGGGCGGTTTCCTCGGAAGAGGGATTAAATATCGGCTGCCGTCACATTTCTTTGTCCACCTGCGGTCTGGCGGATAAGATCTACCGGCTTGCCGATGAAAAACTGCAGATAACATTATCGGTATCGCTGCATGCCTGCTCCGATGAAGAACGCAGTGCGCTGATGCCGATTAATAATAAATGGAACATTGAAGCGCTGCTGCGCGCCTGCCGCGTATACTTTAATAAGACAAGACGACGGATTTCATTTGAATACACCCTGATTGCGGGGGTAAACGATACGCCGGGTCACGCCAAACGGCTGTCGGCTTTATTGCACGGTTATTTCGGGAGAAGCGCACCCTTTCATGTCAATCTTATTGCCTTAAACGAGGTGGAAGGCCGCGGTTATGTCCGCAGTGACGCGGCGGCCCGTTTTGCGCGTGAGCTTGAAGGGCTTCGCGTTAACGCAACGGTCAGACGGATTCTTGGTCCGGATATAAAGGCGTCGTGCGGTCAGCTGCGCGCTCATAATATCCATCCGGAACCGAATCCTTGATTTTATACACAAAAACACGCCTTTCGCCGCTAAACAAACGGCATATCAGGGGGTAAACATTAATGTTATACTTCGGTAAAAGCGATACGGGCAGAAAGCGCACCACAAACCAGGATCGTTTTGACGCGATTGAACTCAGAAAGGACATTTTAATTTCTGTCGTTTGCGACGGCATGGGAGGAGCTGCCGGCGGCAACATTGCTGCCGAAACAGCAATAGAGGTTTTCTGCGGCTATATCTCACGCAGCATGCCGCGCATAGAACAGGCTTTATCCGCTTTGTCTGATTTATCCGAGGCCGATGTGTCAGGCGAGGGGGTTAAATCGGTTATGGTTGAGGCTGCCGCCGAAGCCAATAAAGCGGTCTACGATATGGCGCACGGCAACGCCGAGCTTACCGGGATGGGCACTACGCTTGTATCGGCGCTGGTATACGGCAGTACCGCCTACGTTATAAATATCGGAGACAGCCGATTCTATACCGTCGGCAATTCCGGCATTAAGAAGATAACGCGTGATCATTCTTTTGTACAGTATCTTGTCGATATGGGACAGCTTACACCGGAAGAAGCGGCGAAAAGTCCCCACCGTAATGTTATAACACGGGCGGTCGGCAGTGATAAAACAGTGGAAGCCGATACCTACACCGTGCCGCTTTCAGATGACGAAACATGTTATGTCTTTTTATGCACCGACGGTCTTACAAACTTTGTAAGCGCCGGGGAGATTCACCGGGTGCTCGTAACGGGCGGTTGTGAGGAAGACATAACATGTCTGGAAACAAAGGTGACAACGCTTATAGATCTGGCTAATGAAGCGGGCGGCGGCGACAATATAACGGCGCTGGTTATTAAAACATAAACAGAGTAAATATATATTAAACTATACTATTATACAGAGAAGGGGGGAGCTTGTTACGGATACATTTGATAAATATGTCGGGCAGGTATTTGACCGGCGCTATAAGATAGGCAAGATAATCGGAGTGGGCGGCATGGCCGTTGTTTTCGAAGCGGTGGACACCGTGATGAAACGTACGGTTGCCGTTAAAATGCTCAAAGACGAGATTGCGAAAGACGAACAGTCGGTTAAGCGCTTTATAAATGAATCCAAAGCGGTTTCCATGCTCTCTCATCCGAATATCGTCAGCATTTATGACGTTTCGGTTAAAGACAGTTTAAAGTATATCGTAATGGAATGCGTTGAAGGTATTACTTTAAAAAATTACATGAACAAAAAAGGTGCTTTGAGCTTCAAAGAAATTATAAGCTACACCGAGCAGATATTAAGGGCGCTTGAACACGCTCATCAGAAGGGTATTATTCACCGGGATATAAAACCGCAAAACATAATGCTTCTAAAAAACGGACGCATCAAGGTGGCGGATTTTGGCATTGCCAAGCTGCCCAACGCCGAAACGGTTACCATGACCGACAAAGCCATAGGCACCGTGTATTATATCAGCCCCGAACAGGCATCGGGAAAGCCTATTGATCCCAGGAGCGACCTGTATTCGCTGGGGGTGGTAATGTATGAAATGGCTGTGGGACAGCTGCCCTTTGTCGCCGACAGTCCCGTGTCGGTTGCGCTCATGCAGGTCAGTACGCAGCCGCGCCGGCCACGCGACCTGAACCCAGCCATACCGGCAGGCCTTGAACAGATTATACTCTCGGCAATGGAAAAGTCGCCTGACAGACGGCTGCAGTCGGCTACACAGATGCTGCGTCATATCGCGCAGATAAAAGCAAATCCCAATTATGTATTCAGGACGCGCCGTCCCGATCAGGCTGCGGGCGCGCAGAATAAGGCGGTCAGCCGTCCGAAGCGCAGACAGAGCCACTCCATGCTGCCGATTATAGCGGGGGTTACCGCGGCTTTTATGATTGTAATAGGAATCAGCGGATTTTATGTGTTCAATGCACTCTTTAGCACCGACGAACGCACCGCTCATACCATAGAGATCAAATCCTATATCGGAGACATATATGACGACGCGCTGATTGCCCAATTCAAAAAAACCGATTATTACCGGGTGGACGCGGATTATGTTTTTAACGCGGAGTATAATGAAAACACCATAATCGGACAGGACCCCGCGCCCGGCGAAAAACGCAAGGTGCTGGCGGGCCAGCAGTATTGCGACCTGAGGTTCACCGTCAGCCGGGGGGTGCAAACGATTGAACTCCCTGATTTTACGATTCTGGAATACCGTATGGTGCAGAACGAACTGAGGGAACTGGGGCTCAAGCCTGTTACCACCCATGAATTCAACGACACCGTCAAACTCGGTTACGTAATAAAAACCGAACCGTCCAGCGGGACCGAACTGGTCGCCGGCGATTCGGTAACCTTGTTTGTAAGCAAGGGGCCGGATATAAAATATGTTTCGGTTCCCGATTTTTTGGGTATGACCGAGGAAAAAGCCATGTCTATGCTGACATCAAACGACCTTTCGCTGGGCAGCGTAAAATACGAGCCTTCGGATACGGTGGAAAAGGGAAAAATCATTTCACAGAGCCGCACCGCCTATTCCGAGGTGCCGGCAGGTTCTACCAAGATTGATTTTGTAGTCAGTTCGGGCAGTGAAGGCTAATATTATAAAAATGCATTCTGTCAGGGAGTGCGTTTTTTATGTTTTGCGGTATGTGTTAACAAAAAATTCGACAAATTAATATTGCTTTATATATAAAAAAAGCTTATACTTATAACAGAATAACAGAATAACAGAAAACAATATAAAAAACAAAAATAAACAAGATAGGAGAAATATATGTCAAACAACCAATGTGCGTACGCTCTTTCGCACGAAGTTGAGGGTATGTGTACCGTCGCCAAAGGACCCAATCACGGGCCCGCTCCCATACCTGAAGAGGGCAGATGGGTCAAACCTTATGAAATTAAGGATATCTCCGGACTGTCCCACGGCATCGGCTGGTGCGCTCCCCAGCAGGGCTGCTGTAAGCTCACCCTCAATGTCAAAGAGGGCATCATTCAGGAGGCGCTGGTAGAAACGCTGGGCTGTTCGGGTATGACGCATTCCGCCGCCATGGCAGGAGAGATACTGCAGGGCAAAACAATGCTGGAGGCGCTGAACACCGACCTGGTCTGCGACGCGATAAATGTCGCGATGCGCGAAATATTCAAACAGCTGGTATACGGACGCACCCAGACGGCATTTTCCGAAAACGGACTGCCTGTGGGAGCCTCGCTGGAGGATCTGGGCAAGGGACTGCGTTCTCAGGTGGGCACGATATTCGCCACAAAGGAAAAGGGTGTGCGTTATCTCGAGACTGCCGAGGGCTATATTCTCGAAACCGGTCTTGATGAAAACAACGAGGTTATCGGTTATAAATTTGTGCATCTGGGTAAGATGATGGACGCGATAAAATCCGGTGTCGAACCCAAAACCGCATATGAGAGCAATATAAATACATACGGCAGATATGACGACGCGGTCAGGTATATAGACCCGCGCAAACAATAAGAAAGGAGGATCCGTATATATGTCAAATAACGTTATGTTTGAAAGCAAAGAAAGAAGAATAGCGGGTGTTGAAAAGTGCCTTGCAGAATACGGTATCGCCGATCTGGAGAGCGCGCGCGCCATCTGTCTTGACGCCGGCATCGATGTAGACGCAATAGTCAAGGGCGTTCAGCCCATCGCGTTTGAGGACGCGGGCTGGGCATACACCCTGGGCTGCGCCATAGCCATAAAAAAAGGCATAAAAACCGCGGCGGAAGCAGCCGAAACCATAGGCATCGGCCTGCAGGCCTTCTGCATTCCCGGTTCGGTGGCGGAAAGCCGCAAAGTAGGAATAGGTCACGGTAATCTGGCGGCAATGCTGCTTCGTGAGGAGACAAAATGTTTCTGTTTTCTTGCCGGTCATGAGTCCTTTGCTGCAGCCGAAGGCGCCATCGGTATAGCGAGCAGCGCCAACAAGATAAGAAAAACACCGCTTCGCGTTATGTTAAACGGTCTGGGCAAAGACGCGGCGTATATTATCTCGCGTATCAACGGTTTTACATATGTGGAAACCGAATACGATTTTTATACCGACACCCTCAATGTGGTCGGCGAGAGGCCCTTTTCCAACGGTCCGAAAAGTAAGGTCCGCTGTTACGGAGCCAATGATGTGCTCGAAGGGGTTGCCATCATGAAGGAAGAAGGAGTGGATGTCTCCATCACGGGCAACTCTACCAATCCCACCCGGTTCCAGCATCTTGTCGCCGGTACATATAAGAAGTGGTCATGCGACACCAACAAGAAATACTTTTCCGTAGCCTCGGGCGGCGGCACCGGAAGAACGCTGCATCCCGACAATATGGCTGCCGGTCCCGCTTCCTACGGACTTACCGACTCGATGGGCAGAATGCATGGCGACGCTCAGTTTGCCGGTTCCTCGTCGGTTCCCGCGCATGTGGAGATGATGGGATTTATAGGCATGGGCAACAACCCCATGGTAGGCGCGACAGTCGCCGTTGCCGTTGCGGTTGAAGAATCGTTCAAGAGAAAATAAATATAAATAAAGACTAACGTACAGGGGCATCCCGACAGACAGGGATGCCCTTTTATGTGTGCTCGGCATGAGCAATAACTTGGCGGTGGAAGTCCGCTACAAACTTGGCAGTATGAACTGTTAGCCGAAGACAAGGGTGTCCATCGTGAGGTGGAATCCGGAGGAAGTC
>JAQVWU010000370.1 GCA_028709565.1 Eubacteriales bacterium | reverse complement strand
GCCCTGTCTGAGGAAAAATACCCGGTAGTCACACGTCTGCTGCGGGGAGGGATTGCCGCGCTGTACAAATATGCAGTCTCACACGGATTTACGCCGTCAGCCGACGGTTATGTCACCAAATGCGAACTGTGCTTTTTCATCCGCGACTATCTGCGTTCGGCGAAAGCGTCGTATGACATCGCGCCCGATTGCTTTTACGGCGCCATGAACGAAGCGTATGAAGAGGCAGTCGCTGAACCGTTGTAAAAAATATTTGAGGAGGAAAACCGAATATGGAAAAACTGCTGTTTCAGGGACACGGAAGTCTGAGATTAACCACCGATACCGCCG
Source organism: Eubacteriales bacterium (assembly GCA_028709565.1). Classification (GTDB taxonomy): domain Bacteria; phylum Bacillota; class Clostridia; order Oscillospirales; family CAG-272; genus JAQVWU01. Next base: position 2,923 of record JAQVWU010000370.1, on the reverse strand, counting down.
TCGTATATATCGACCCGTATGCCGGGGAGGGTTATAACCTGCCCGCCGACCTTATTCTGGTTACCCACGGGCACGGCGACCACAATAAAACCGACCTGCCCGCAAAAAAGCCGGGCTGCGTTATTATTACCCATGAAGACGCCGTCGCCGTCCGCGGAAATGAAATCGATTACAAATCGTTTGACTGCTGCGGGCTGCGTATCTCAGCAGTCCCGGCCTATAACAAAAACCACAGCCGGGAATCATCCGTCGGTTATATCGTCGATACCGGCAGGCTCAGACTCTATTTCGCCGGGGACACGTCAAAAACGGCTGAAATGGCATTCTTATCAACATATAATATAGACTACGCCTTTCTGCCCATCGACGGTATCTATAACATGGACGCCGCCGAAGCCGCCGAATGCGTGCCGCTGACCGGCGCCAAATATGCCGTTCCGATACACATGACTCCGGGCAAATTGTTTGACCGTGCCGCGGCAGAACGCTTCGCCGCCCCGAACAGACTCATCATCGAAGCCGGAGAGGAACGCGTTCTTTAAAGTTAAAGTGTAAAATGTTCCCGGCTGTTTTGACGAAGCCTGGATGTTTTAAGGAATCTATTTATTTAATGCCGGCATTATCTGACTGTAAAAACAGCACTATTTGCAGTATACTGTAAATTGTGCTATTTTATTTGTTTGCATATCATTGACGCAAAAAGACTTTATATGGTATAATCCTGCTGTATTGTTTAAAGGTGCATCGCCGGAATTGCTCCGGTATTATCGGAAAGAATCTGTTTAAAGACATGAAATATTCTAATGATTTGATCGGTATAACACGGGAACTTACCGGCTGCGGGGATGAATACGCGGTCATACTGCTTGACACGTCGGCGCTGTCGCTAATACTCGACGGCATACGCTGCTGGCTTGACGGAAAATATATGATATGCCTGTGTGATAACAGCGCGCTGCAGGTAAAAGGCGGCGATTATACGGCGCAAAACCTGCGTTTCAGACCCTGTTTTGTTAATGTCAACCTAAGCCCTGCGGTGATAGATTCACCCGCCTACCCTTCCATGAGGGCGGAACACAGCTACCCCGATTTCCGCCTGTTCTGCGCGCGCGACGACGATTATATCGGCATCATTCCGCTGTCCGGCTCCGAATACGACACCGCGATGCTCTATTTTAACCGGACGGAACGCCATATCAACGCGCACGATGAGGATTATATGTGGTTATGCCGTGCGCGGTCCGATCTTTTTTCAATATTCAATATCGCCGAAAGAGCTTTCAGCGGCACGAAATGCGGTGAAGGCAGCGAAATCATCCGCTATATCAAAGACAATATCCATGTAAAATTAAACCTTTCCATGCTGTGCAGCCGTTTTTCCACTAACCGCACCACCCTCTCCGCCATGATAAAGGAGTTAACCGGGCTGCCGCCGATGGAATATGTTTTACGCGAAAAGCTTGACCTTAGCCGTCTCGACCTGCTGTTTACCGAGATCCCCGTAAACGATCTTGCCGAAAAATTCGGCTTTTCAAGCGGCAATTATTATATCCGAGCTTTCAAAAAGCGTTATTCCAGGTCGCCGCTCGAATACCGGACCGAAGGCCGCGCCGCAAGACCAACCAAAGAACACAAGATATAAATATAACCGAATGGGAGTATATATGGAGTATATATGGATAAATCTTTTATTGATATATTTGCCGTACAGCCGGACCATAATCGGTCAAGGGGATTTCATATGATAGATATTAAAAGTTTTCTTATTTGTCCGGAATGTATGAGCGAATTGTCAAACGAATTGGTTTGTGAAAGATGCGGAAATGTTTACAGCTATAAATACGGAGTTTTTGATATTATATCTGAAAATTTATCCAAACGCCTGAATCAAATGAATCGGAAAGACTTTGACGAATTATTCGAAGATGAAACGGTAGAAATTACCTTTGAAGATGTTAATAATACGTATAAAAACAAAGAAACAATCGAAGCAGAATATAAAATGAATACATATATGAAAGGATTGATTGAAGACTTTTCCGGAGTTGTTTGTGATCTTGCGACCGGATTCGGTGTTATGCTACAAAAACTTTTGGACAGTCAAAATAAAAATTTTAATATAATATGTACCGATATAGAAAAAGCATTATTAGTAGTAACACGAAGAATTAAGAAAACCGATGATAATAGAGTTTTTTATATTGCATCTGATGGAAGGTATATGTCAATCAAAGACCAAACCATTGATTATATAACTTCTAGATCCGCTTTTGGAGGTATTCCCGAGAGCGATAAAGTTGCAAGAGAATTATATCGAATACTTAAACCTGGAGGAAAACTTATAATTTATGGAAGATTTATTGAGGAAGGAAGTAAAAGTTTAGAAATCGCTAAGAGCCAAGGTCCTGCACTTAGGACGGTAGATGAATTCTTAAATGCATTAGAATCTGGGGGATTCGAAAATATTGACACTGCTGTCGTTTCGGAAGTGATATGGGCAGAAAATGACTTCATACATGCTGCCGGCGATAAAATAAGTTATTGTATTATTACTGCTCAGCGAATAGAGTGTAAGAGCAAAAAAATTCTACGTTGTATCGACATATAAAAAAGCGCCCAAACTGACGCTTTTAATATAATATTACCGACCAATGTTCAATCACACTGTTCGTCTGCTGGCACACGTGCCTTTCTATTAGACGATTGAACTAGTATGTACTGAGATTGTCGGATAATTAATTACTAATGGGCAAAAACTTTAACTTAAACTAATCTGCTAACGACAAACCACGGTATGACGATATGGCGTGTTTAGCGCTATTCTTGTTGCAGGAAACAGGAGGAATATTATGAACGCAATTTTTGCAAATATATTTTCAAAACAACCTGACGAAATAATCAACGGCGATTATTTTTATCGTAC
>JAQVWU010000369.1 GCA_028709565.1 Eubacteriales bacterium | reverse complement strand
TTAATGGGTTTCTCCTGCGCCGACGCCGACAATACCGTTAGTGAACTTACCGCCGCGCAGACGGAAGCGGAAACGGAGAATTTGGAGCTGCTGTTATGGGAGGACCAACTGCCGCCGACCGATTATGACGGCTATATTTTTCGCATAACGACCCGGGAGGTCGGGTATTTCAATTACAGGATGGATTTTGATGAGGTAAGCGGAGACCTGATAGGGGACGCAGTCTACAACCGGAACCGAACGGTAGAAAACCGTTTTAACATCCTGTTTGAAGAGGTTTATTCCACCGACCCCGCCTATTCCCGATCATCCATAATCGCCGGAGACGATGCCTATGACATGGTTAAAACACGCGGACCCATGGCGATGACCTACTGGCAGGAGGGTTTGATTTATATATTTGATCAACTGCCCTATATCAACCTCGACAAGCTGTACTGGAACCGGTTGCTCAACAATTCGCTTACCGTGGGCGGGGTACAGTATATTGCCGCCGGCGCGATAGGGCTGGTTGAATACGACTATACCTCGGCGATACTGTTCAACAAGAATCTCATTTCCAAATACAACCTCGGCGACCTGTATGACGCGGTGAGCGGCGGCCGCTGGACATTTGACACCATGAACGAATATATGACCGCGGTAACCGCCGACATCAACGGTGACGGAAAAATGGATGAGAAAGATCAGTACGGTCTGCTCTGCACCTACAAAGAGGTGCTGCCGGGTCTGATTATCGGCGGCGGCGAACGTATGATCGGCAAAGACGAGGACGACATGCTGTACATAGCCATGACGGGTGACCGGTTCTTTTCGGTATTCGACAAGGCCTTTTCCATAACCAGGGACAACAACAACTGGTTTGTCGACCCGTCAGGAGAGAATATTTCACCGGTTGCCGTTACCATGTACAAGGCCGACCAGGCCCTGTTCTTTGATGTGTGCCTGTATTTCGCGGCGCAGTTCCGTAATATGGACACCGATTTCGGTATTATTCCCCACCCCAAATTCAATGAGGAACAGGAGCGGTATTATCCGAAATGCGGTTGGGTTGAGCCCGTTCTGGCTCCGATTACCGTCGCCGATCCGGGCCGCACCGGAATGATAATCGAAGCCCTCTGCTGTGAATCGCAGAAAACGGTTATCCCCGCCTATTACGATGTGACGCTGAAAACCAAAATCACCCGTGACGAGCAGTCGGAGGAGATGCTTGATCTGATATTCACCGACCGGGTACTCGATTACGGCGATACGGTATATCACAATATTGTGCGGGACGGCACGATGATGCAGATGTTTTTAAAAGACGACCGCAATATCGCTTCCAAAATAGCCGGCTATGAAAGAATGCTCAATGCCGAACTGAGCAAGATAAACAAAATTCTTGAACAGAATTAGAATAAATGCAAAAAGAAACAGTAAGAAACAGTAAGAAACAGAAAGAGGCACTGACGTTATGATGAATTCACGTGAAATTGTACGCCGTATCGTGGCACACGACAACCCTGTACGCTTCGGTTATGACTTTGTCGACCGGGCATATAACGACATGACGCACGCGCCCTCCCGCGCATACATAAACGAGGCGCCAAATCCCTACGCGTCCTGGGGCGATCATAAAGAACTGGCCGACATCACTGGTTTTTCCGGTCAGACCTTCCGGGACCGTTACGGCAATATCTACGGTCGTTTCAACGGACTCACCAAGGGCGAATGTATCCGCGGCGCGATTGTCGACTGGGATGACTTTGAGCGATATACCATGCCCGTCATTGACCCTGATTTTCGCGGCAGGCTGCTGGAAAGGAACTTTGCCGACAGCGACAAATACGTCATGTGCGGCGGCGCTTCGATATTTTCCTCTCTTCGCGACGCGCGTCTCATGGCAAACGCCCTTGCCGACACCGTCCTTGAACCCGACATGGTTCATGCCTTCCTGGACCGTATCGTAACCCACGAAGAGGGGATTATCGCTTCCCTCGGCGGCTGCGGCATCGACGCCATGATGATAGGCGACGACTGGGGTACCCAGGACCGTACATTTATCTCCCCCGACTCCTTCGCCGCGCTGTTCGCGCCCTATTATAAACGCATCGCCGACGCGGTTCACGAACAGGGCATGGCCCTCTTCATGCACTCCTGCGGGTATATCATCGGCATCATGGACCATCTCATTGACGCCGGTGTCGACGTATTCCAGTTCGACCAGCCGGACGCCTATCCCGCGGAGGTGCTCGCCGAACGCTTCGGGAGCAGGGTATGTTTCCATTCGCCCGTCGACATCCAAAAGGTGCTGCCCACCGGCGACCGGGAACTGATTGAAAGCCGGACGATGGAGATGTGCCGGATATTCCGCGCCTGCGGAGGCAGCTGGATAGCCAAGGATTACCCGTCGTTTTCCGATATCGGTGTAAAACCCGAATGGGCAGGCTGGGCTATGCGTGTGATAACCGAAAACAGTGCGATCTGATAAAACAATAAATCACATATAAAAAGCCCGGGAGTGATTTCCGGGCTTGCGGCTGTATAATATTAAAGAACAGGCTGTAACGGTATGTTCTTTTTTATTTGCCGTATCAATAATACCGTCTCCTTCTGCGGTTGTATTCATGCAGAAACAGTATATCGAATATGTCCCTGAGTAAACCCCGGCGCCGGAAACCGCGTCTGTAGACACGCGGGTTATTCACGGCTTCGGTTTTATAGGACATCGCGGGCGCGGTCTGCTGATTGAATCGCTGGGGCTGGGGAACACCCGGCTGACCGGTGCGGGGAGCGGCGGGCATCATGGGTATGGGCTGGCCCGGCTGCATTGGCTGAGCGGGCTGCGGCGGTTGGGTGGGCTGAGGGGGCTGAGCGTTACGGTTGTTCTCATAATTGCGGGCATATTCAAGTAATTCGGGATACATTTCTATAATGTCATTAAAGTATTCTGTTGTTATCTGATCCATCATTTCCTGGCCGGGCATATTGTCCTGGTAATATCTGTCCAGCCGGTCACACATCATCATGATATATGGCTGCATTTTATAAAAAATCTCAGGATAATCATTATTGATATCGTTATTGATATCGTTCATCAGACGTCCGTTTATGTCTTGATTGTTCAATTGCTTTCCTCCATATCTTGTAAACATATACACTGTTTGTTGTTATAATATCAGGTTACACATATATTATATGAACTGCCTGTATATTCAGTGACGTTAATAACCGAATAGTGCGCAAAAATTAACGGTCCGAACAATAAATTCGGACC
>JAQVWU010000368.1 GCA_028709565.1 Eubacteriales bacterium | reverse complement strand
CTGGAAAACCAGGCGGCCGAAGCGCTGCTTGACCTCGGATGCGACGTTATCGCGCAGCACTGCGATACCACCGCCCCTCAGCTTGCCGCTGAAAAAAGAGGCGTGTGGGGCTGCGGTTACAACTCGAATATGACAAAGGACGCGCCCAAAGCGCACCTTACGGCTCCCATATGGAATTGGGGCGTATATTATACGGAAGCCGTCCTCGCAGCCTCGGAAGGCCGCTGGGCTCAATTCGGTAACTGGTTCGGCGGATTCGCTGAGGACTTTGTCGATATATCCCCTCTTTCGGAAAACTGCGCCGAAGGAACACAGGAAATCTGTGATAAGGTAAAAGCGCTCATAAAGGATGGTTCCTTTGAGGTGTTCGACGGCAAACAGGCAGTGGTACAGGGTACCGATGTTTCGCTTGTTGACGAAGCGCTGCTTGATAATAAAGGCAACGTTATTGTAGAAGCGGGCGGGGCCTGCCTTGAAGACGGTGTCATTACGGGCGGAATAAACTGGTATTATGCCAATGTGATTGAGGCATAATTAAAGGGATAATAAAGAGACGGCGGGGATTGCTTCCGGCAATATGGTGTTTAAGGAAGGAATTTCCGCCCATGTTTTATAACAGGACCCGACATCGGAGGAGGGGAACGCTATGAGTGTGAACGCTATCGATATATGCGGTATAACAAAATCATTCGGTGAAGTGGTCGCGAACGACGGCATCGACCTTTCGGTCCGGGAGGGTGAAATATTGGCACTGCTGGGTGAAAACGGTTCCGGGAAGACGACGCTGATGAATATGCTGTCGGGTATCTACAGGCCTGACAGCGGTCATATCAATATCTACGGAAAAGAAGCCTATATAAATTCGCCCGAGGACGCAAAACAACTGGGCATCGGAATGATTCATCAGCATTTTAAACTGGTGGACGTCATGACAGCCGCCGATAATATTCTGTTCGGCGCCTCAAAAAACGAGCCGTTTATCCTTACAAAAAAGAGATATGAACGGGTGAAGAAAATCTCCGAACGGTATGAATTGAATGTCGATATGACCCGGCACGTCCGCGATATGTCGGTAGGAGAGAAGCAGACACTGGAAATATTAAAGGTACTATATTTCGGGGCGCGTATTCTCATACTGGACGAACCGACTTCCGTTTTAACGCCGCAGGAGTCGGTTAAATTATTTTCGGTACTCAGAAAAATGAAAAATGAAGGCTGCGCGGTAATCATCATAACGCACAAGCTCAATGAAGTACTTGAAATCAGCGATACGGTTACCGTTCTGCGCCGCGGGAAAAGTGTCGCTACGGTAAAAACAGCCTCGGCAACGGCCCAGTCTCTTACCGAACTGATGGTGGGGCGAAAGGTCGATCTCATGATAGAACGTCCTCCCGTAAAACGCGGTGAAAATCTGCTCCATATACACCATCTCTCGATTATAAACGCGGAGGGCATACAGGCTGTTGACGACGTATCCTTTGACCTTGATGAAGGGGAGATACTGGGGGTGGCGGGTGTTTCGGGCAGCGGTCAGAAGGAATTATGCGAAGCCATCGCCGGTCTGCAGAAGATTCAAAAAGGCGCCATTTTATATAAAAGCGAAAACATCGAGGGGAAGACCCCGCGTGATATAATACGGCTGGGTATTTCAATGAGCTTTATTCCTGAGGACAGGCTGGGTATGGGTCTTGCCGCGTCGCTGGACATTACCGATAATATGATGCTTAAAAGTTATCGCAAACCCTGGGCAAGTCCCTTTGTCGACCGTAAATTCGCGTCGGCGATGGCGCGCAAGGTGATAAAACAACTCGACATAGTTACGCCGGGCATCTCAACGCCGGTGCGTCTGCTTTCCGGCGGAAACGTTCAGAAGGTTTTGCTGGGGCGCGAGATTGAAGCGAATCCCCGCGTTTTGATAACCGCGTATCCGGTCCGCGGTCTTGACATAAATTCATCGTATACCATATATAATCTGCTCAACAGACAGAAGGAATCAGGTTCGGGTGTGTTGTTCATAGGCGAGGACCTTGATGTCATGCTTGAATTATGCGACCGTATAATGGTATTGTACCGCGGTAAGGTTACGGGTATCCTGAACGCAGCGGAAACCACCAAAGAACAGCTTGGGTTGTTAATGACCGGGGTGGCGATATGACGGTTTCGGAAAATAACAGAAAAGCGCGCGGACCGCTGCTCAGGATGGTCAAACGGCCGCGCCTCCAGATTGAGAAACTGTTTTTCTTTTATGCCATAGCGATTTTGACCTCAATAGCGGTCGGCGGCATATTTATGGCGTTTATGGGTGTAAATCCATTCAGGTTTTATGCCGTTATAATATCGGGATGCTTCCGGTCAAAACTTGCGATGGTTTCGCTGGTGCGCATTATCGTACCCCTGCTTATCACCACCCTGGGTGTTTCCCTCGCGTTCAAAATGAAGTTCTGGAATATCGGCGCTGAAGGTCAGTTTATTATGGGCGCTATAGGCGCCGCTTTTATTGCCCTGAATTTCGGCGGGACACTGCCCCATTGGCTCACCATGCTGCTCATGGCTGCCGCCGGTATTGTTTTCGGCGGTGTGTGGGGTTTTATCGCGGCCTTCTGCAAATGCAGATTCGATACAAATGAAACGCTGCTGACCCTTATGCTCAACTATATCGCGCTCTATATAATCCAATACCTGAGAGACGGTCCGTGGAGAGACCCCGCGGCGGGCGGATTCCCCAAAATCGCAAAGTTTCCGGAAAACGCGTGGGTGGATAAACTCTGGGGTTTTGATGTCAGCTGGATTATTGCGTTGGCTTTGGTTGTTGTCGTCTATATTTACCTGAAATATACGAAGCAGGGATTTGAAATTGCCGTTGTCGGGGACAGTATGGATACCGCCCGTTATGCGGGTATGAATAACGGGCGCATAATCATGCGTACTATGTTTTTATCTGCGGCAATCTGCGGTCTGGGCGGGATGCTGCAGGTGGCAGGCGACGCGACCAGCCATACCCTCAGTATGGGTATTGCGTCGGGAGTTGGCTTTACCGCCATAATCGTAGCCTGGCTTGCCAAACTCAATCCCTTCGGTATCGCGGCGGTCTCCGTTTTGTTCGGTATGCTGGAAAAGGGCAGCGGGGTTGCGGAGAGCACATTCGGTATTTCATCCTCGGTTTCCGATATACTGCAGGGTATAATACTGTTTGTTATTCTGGGTGCCGATTTCTTTGTCAGATACAAACCCGTCGTAAGAAGACGTGAAAGGGGGGTTAAATAAAGGCC
>JAQVWU010000367.1 GCA_028709565.1 Eubacteriales bacterium | reverse complement strand
TTCAGCGGTACATTTCTGGCACGCCCGACTGCGGCTATTTTTGCGGTACAGTCCAGTATAATACCGAGCGAACACTCAAATTTTTCCGGTTCTGAGATTGTTTCACCGGGCTGATAATACTTTATGTAAAAACCGCCGTCCGAGATTGCCTTCTCGAATACCGACTCGCTGACCCCCTGAAAAAGAAACGATTGGCGTAAAATATTATTTTTTTCATTCTCGGTTAATACTATAATCCCCATCCTTTCCGTATTCCGCATACAAAGTGTATCATATGAGACACTATTTGTCAAGTGTTTAAATTACAAACTAATTCTTGTATTTCAGTGGATAATATGGTATAATATTATTAAAAACAGGAGGTATTGTTTTATGAAACGCATATTCGCAATTTCATTTAGTCTGATGATACTGTTTTCTATCCTGTTATACTCTTTATCCTGCGCCGAGGCCGCTGCCGATACTTCAGGCAGCGTGACATCGGATGAAGCAACTCAGACAGATACACCTGAACCGGAACCGAATCTGCCCTTTGCCGATATGGAAGACAGGACCTTTACCTTTTTAACCTGTAACTGGCCGGGAGAAGCGGTCTGGGTTATGACCGATATAGTTATAACCGAGATGAACGGCAACGCTGTAAACGACGCCCAGTATATACGCAACGGCAACATACAGGAAAAATACAACTGCGTCGTCGCCGAACACAATGTTGATGCACCGGGCGACGCCCTTAACAAACTCCGCAGTTCGGTAAAAGCCGGTGATAACACCTTTGATGTGTATTTCCCGCGCATGCAATCCTATGCGCCGCTGGTTACCGAAGGACTTATCATCGACCTCAACACGCTGCCTTACCTCGATTTCACCATGCCCTGGTGGGATACCGGTTCGGTAAACGGGCTGTCGATGGCTAACAGACAATTCGGTATAAACAGCTATATGACAACAAACGACAAGGGCGCCACCTCAACGCTTGTATTCAACAAAAAGCTTATCAGCGACTATAACATCGACAGTCCGTATGATTACGTAACCGATAACTCATGGACCCTTGATAACTTCGATTCTATTATTAAAGAAGTTTCGGCCGATCTGGACGGTGACGGAACCATGAACGAAAATGATTTATTCGGATTTTTATATCAGCGTGATACCCTGCTCGACTGTCTTGTTGCCGGCGGCGAATCGATCGCCAAAAAAGATGCCGATGACCTGCCATATATATCGATAAACAGCGAGTCGGCGATATCCAAAGCGCAAAAAATATTTGATGTGCTGTATAATAAAGAAGTATGCTTCAACGTCATGTTTTTAACAGGTGATTTTAATGTAGGTATGGACGCGATGTTCCAGAACGATCAGGGATTGTTTATGTGGATACGCATGATAAATATCGTCGCGCTGCGCACGATGGAAGCGGATTTCGGAATCATACCGATACCGAAATATGACGATACACAGGACGAATATTATAATACCGTCAACCCATGGACCGGTATGTTTATGTGCGTACCTGTTTCCAATACCGATCTGGAAAACACCGGTATCTTTCTCGAAGCGATGGCTTTCGAAGGATATAAAAACGTCAAGAGCGCCTATTATGACACGCTGCTCGACGGCATCATAACCCGCGACGAGGAATCATCGGAAATGCTCGATATTATCTTTGCCAACCGCCGTTATGACATAGGCGCCATATGTACCTTCGGCGGACTACAGGATATCGTATACATGCCGATGACTTATGACAGCGACATCGCATCATATGTGCAAAAACGTATGAATGGAGCCAATAAGGCAATAGAAAAATTGGTAAACGCCCTTTTTGAACAATACTGATACCGCTGTTTGGAGATATAATCAACGTCAACCGCAATCTTTACGCATAACAACCAAATGAGGTGAACAAATTGTTTGATACAAAAAAATTCGGCGCCAACATCGCCGCGCTCCGAAAAAAACACGACATTTCACAATCCGAACTGGCCGGCAGACTATCCGTAACCGTTCAGGCCGTTTCCAGATATGAAAAGGGCGATAGCTTTCCTGAGGTAACCGTTTTGACATCGCTGGCAGAAGTATTCGGCGTTTCACTGGACGAACTGCTCAAAGCGGGCGACCCGACAAAAACCGAAGCTGCCGTACTCAAGAGCGCCGCGCTGAAAGAAGACATACCCGGGGAACTTATTGACGATGAAGCGATATCCGACATAATCAATATCGCGCCTTTGCTAAAGCCGGGTCTGCTTGATAAAATCGCTAACGGTTTAAGCAAACACGGCATTGATATCTCCAAAATAATCGAACTGGCCGAATACATCAACGACGAAAGCGTTATCAAACTCCTCGAAAACGCAACTTATGAAACACTGGACGAGGGACTGCTGGAAAAATTGATTCCCTTGCTGAACGACGATTCCAAACAGAAAATATTCCAAAAGATTTTAGACGGAGAACTGGACTGGCATCTGCTGAAAACCGTACTTCCCTACGCCAAATATATGTATCAGCAGATAGAAGCCGCCGTGGTATACGGTGTCCTGGACTGGGAGGTTATAAAATACCTTCAGGATGTAGACTGGCAGCAATAATTTTATTAATTTTTAATTTAAGCGGTGGCTTCGGCACACCGCTTAAATTGCATTGACAAAAGTCTATTATTATGATAAAATAAATAATATCTAAATGCGGATGTGATGGAACAGGCAGACATGCCGGTCTTAGAAACCGGTTCGAAAGAGTGCAGGTTCAACTCCTGTCATCCGCACCACATCATGTAATATCGTTGATACAACAAAACCCGTCTGAAATAAAGGCGGGTTTTATTGTTATTATGATCGAAAAGCATTATTTTCATTTGCTTTTTTGTTTGAGGAAAATTTTAGGTTAAGAGCATACCGGGTTCTGTATTGTATCACTTTATGCGATTCGTGCATGAAACTGTTCGCAAAATATGAAAAAATGCAACCCCCTTCCCTTTTCCGTGCAACAGTATAAGGTATCCGTGCAATAGTGTAGGGCTTCCGTGTGAAACCCACCCCATATAATGGACACTTCAAAGAGTATACCACGAACAGAAACCCCATACTAGAGCTCAATTCACATTTTTCTGAGACCATATTTGCGTAAATTGAAGCTATCATGAGGTATTTGGAGCTATTCTGCGATTGAGCTATTTCTACGGAGTTTGGACACCGTCCATCTCTTGTATCTTTTTTAAAACCTACATTAATTTTACACCGAGCTTTGAAATTGTCCACGGTTTCGG
>JAQVWU010000366.1 GCA_028709565.1 Eubacteriales bacterium | reverse complement strand
CAAACGCAGCGCCAACGCGCAGGTTGACGAAGTAGGCATGTTTGCATCGGGGGAGGTGCTCTGTTCTATCGCAGGCGTTTACTACGCACCGCAATTTCGGGGCATGGAACAGAACTTTGGCATAATTCCGCTGCCGAAACTAAATAGCGAACAGGAAAACTACAATTCGCCGCTGTTTTCAAATATTATTCCAATAATTATTATACCTCAAACCAACAGCGATTTGGAGGCTGCCGGTACTATTTTAACACATATGGCATATCTGGGCAAACGCGATATGTATACGGCACTGTATGACAATTTGCTGCGGGGCAAAATCACACGCGATGAAAATTCCAACGCAATGCTCGATATGATTTTTGAAAACACCATTTACGATCCCGGTATTATATTCTTTACAAGCGTTCGCGACCGCGTGAGGAATGTATATATGAACTTCAGCGGTGACTTTACCTCTATACTGGCAGCCTGTGACAATCTCACGCTGAAAATTATAGACGATCTGGTAGAAAGTGTGTTGCCCGAGAATTGAAAGAGAAGCTTAAAATCGTGCATGAGGTAAAAGAAATGTATCGCAGACAACGTAATCAAAAGACAATAGAAGATTTTAAGCTTCCCTTTGGCGGGAAGCTTAATGCGGATAATCAATGGGTAAAATTAGCGGAATTGATGCCGTGGAATGAGATAGATAAAAAGTACAGAGAGTGTTTTAAACAGAAAGGCAATTACGGGCAGGTACCAATTGACTCAAGAGTGGTATTTGGTTCGACCGCAGATGTAAAATCCGAAAACAAAGGTGTGTTAATGCTTGATGCGACCTGTGCGCCATCTGATGTCACATATCCGACCGATATTTTTCGTTTTTTATATCAAATTTTTTTGAGTTTGATTTTTATCATATATCCTTATTATACTTTATGTGCGCAGCCTCGCTCGTCTGTTGACTTTCGGACCGGAATTTGATATAATATAACCGAGGTGATGCGATAATGCGCAAATTTGTGCCGAGAGAAAAGCTCTCGAAGAAAGCCAAACGCGAACTGGATAAACAGGCGCGCAAAATGTGGGGAACACTGAACCCGGTGACACGGAAGGCGGCGGATCCCGGTATATACAAAAGAAAAAGGTTCCGGATTGAGGATTATGACTCCGCCGGAACCTTTTTATAGTTTATATCAAATGTCGGTGACCTCTTCGTCACCGTGCGCCGCCATCCACTCGACGGCGGCGTCGTAAGCCTCGTAATCCAGGTCGGCCATGGTGTTGGTGTGCAGTACCACCCCTTCGGCTTCGCCTCCGAGGATGAGTTCCCGGTACCGGTTCAGCTGCCAAATCACCGCGCTGCCCGTCGCCTGTCTGTCCTCCCCGAAGTTATAGAGATAGCAGCCCAGCATGCGCCGGTTGTTCGGTGTGAGTGCTTTGAATATCTTGAATTTTTCGTCGATAAGCGGGACGTCCGATTCCTTCCAGGTCCACATGATGATACCGTCGAAGGGCTCGACGTAGCGGCGAAAATCCTCGTCTTTAGCCTTATCTAAGCCGAACTCGTGGGTATACAGCACCATCCACATATCCAGCGGTCGCACCTCGTTTTCATGCAGACGGGTCCTGATCTTCCACAGGTTGTCCACCGGAATGTTTTTATAGCCGTCCCCCCGCTGGAAATCATCGAAGACTACGCAGCCGATATTGGCAAAATCGGCGGCTTCAGCGATATAGGGCTCAATGATTTCGGGATTCACCCCCGCGTCGTATACCTCCCACCCGACCTGCCGCAGGGTCTTGAAGGATTTGTTGTACTGCCGGCGGTTGACGTCCACCCCCACCGGCACCATGAAGGTATTGGATATACCCAGATACAGGCAGCCCTCCATGGGCGTCATGCGCGATGTCCGCATATTGCCGTAAAGGTTGTTGTACCGCCCCTCGGGATGCCCCCAGAGCCAGAATCTGTCTCTCAATAACACAGCGAAAACCTCCCCGTTTATTTGTTCGAATGATTATATATGGATTATACAGCAGATTATCAAATAACGCAAGACATAGATGGTATCTTTTACATGCGGCTTTAAAAAACCATAACAAAACAGTCAAAAAACAGTAACATTTGACGAAGTATAATATTGTATAATACATATATGAAAAACATTGCGCCTTAAGAAACATTCGTGCAAAACGACGAATTATGAAATTATGGGAGAAAAATCATGCCAAAGCTGAAACGCCTGATTGCGATATCATGCGCCGTATTGTGCTTTTTCGGTATTTTATTATTCTCCTGCGAAAATACCGCCGGTTATGATAACACTGACATAAGCTTCGAAAATCCTGCTGTCGCGCGGCTGCAGTCGGTCACGCCGCGGCTGACCGAATATAAAAACGCATATAAACCGAAAAAAATCCTTGAGATAGATCATCAAAAATTCCTGGATGACGCCGGAATCGAATATAATCTGGCGTTTCCGCGCAGATGCCTTGCGGTGTGGAATGACGGGATATACATCGCCCTTGAGGACCCGGCCGGCTGCCGCGTTATGGTGACGGACACCGACGGCAACGAAACGGGGCAAATTCAGCTGGAGTGGGGGGATAATCCGGCAGGCTTTGACGGTTTTACAATGGACGGCAGCGGGCGGTTTTATGTCAATAACGGCGCTGTCGTTTATGTTTTCAACAATGACGGCAGTTTTGTCCGGCGCATTTCCTACAGTGGTATAAAAACCGCGAATTCAATAGAATATTGGACCGGCAATATTGCCCTCGACGATGAGGACAACATCTATCTGTACGGACATGCAGGACTGATATCACTCGACCCGTCGGGTGAGCTGCGTTTTGACAGGAAAATCGCTGTCGCGGATATTATACGCGACAGCGAAGGTATTCTTATCGCCCAGTATGCGACGGGACCGGGCAATCCGCCCATATTTTTGCGCCCGGACGGCTCGGGCACTCCCGAAAAGACCGTTACCCCGCCGCCTCCGGAGGACCTGGAGGGCGCCGGATACCGGCTTTCTTATGGCGGTACCGAACCGTATTTCGCCGATGAAACGGGGCTGTATGCAGCCGATGGGCAGGTGTGCGGCTGGCAGGACAGCGCTATGATTCTGAGCGAGTTTTCCGAGTTTATCGTCGTCTCCCGCGAACGGCTGGTCTGCCTCCTGCCGAACCGGCTCGTTGACGGCATGTATGACGTCTGGCTGCTTTCCGCCCCGGATGAAGGGGAAAAGATTGAGCGCTATGAGATAAGCGTTGCCATAACCGCCTCCAACTACAC
>JAQVWU010000365.1 GCA_028709565.1 Eubacteriales bacterium | reverse complement strand
GTGCGTTTGTTGAGCGTTGTTTTGAATTTTTGTTGGTTTGTAAAATCGGCTGTCATGAAGGACAGGGGAAAGGTCTCGCCGTCGGTGTTCACCAGGTCGGCGGTCAGCTGCGTTTCCTCCTCGCCTTCAATCTTATCCAGCGGCCGGAATATAAAGTTGGTGAGGGGATAGGCGGAATCGCCCTTCGAACGGAAATACCGTCCGCCCGATTCGTATATCTCGCCGCGGGAATATACATTATCCGTCAGCTCACAGGCGCGGGACAGCGTCTGCTCTCCGTAGGTCCCGCCCCCGGCGCAGTGACGCTCGTCCCACTTGGGTCTCATGAGCCCGCTGCGGCGGAACAGCCTGTCCATCTGTTCGGCATCCCTGCCCGACCAGAATGCCAGATTGCAGCACAGCGCCATGTCCGCCTCCGACTGACTGGGGTAATCGTTCTGCCATTTGCCCTCCCACAGCCTTCCGAATGACAATCCGTTCGCGGCGTTCTTGGCAAGCCCGAGCAGCTCGTCGTCGGACAGCGCGGTCCCCTTCTTTTTCGGTTTCTTCGCCTCTTTTTTCGGCGCGGCAATATAGTTTTCGTGAATCCATCTCAGAGTGTCCTCATTCTCCGCTATGCCGTCGGCCGCGCCCTTGATTTTGTTGCCTGTCATCGTAAAATATCGCGCCTTCTCATACATCTCCACCCCGGTTTTGGCGTTCCTGCTGCCCCTCCCGGGAACGGATCCCCTGAAGAACACATGCACGCCTGTGCCCGAAGGCGAGAACTCGGCATATGTAGCCGTCCTTGACAGAACGGCCCGCGCGGTATCGCTGAACTCCGCTTTCTCCTGGTCATAACAATCGTCCATGTCAATCCCGACCAGCCCGTCCTCCTTGACAAACACAAACCCCAGACCGCTGTACCCGTACCGCTGCGCGGCCCCGGCGGCGGTCTCAAAATCGGTCCAGCCCGCGGGTCTGTCCACCGAAGCCGTTTTGCCGGTAAGAGCGCTGTAGGGTACCTTTTTCGGTTTCCCCCCGTCGCCGTCCGGAACAAGGCGCCAGCATACCCAGCGGGGAAGGGCGGTTAATTCTTTCGGAATGTTCGCAATGTTCGCAAAATCCATGCTTTACCTCCGGAATATTAATATTTTATAAAAAAGGCCGGAGCAAATCCTTACTCCGGCAAATCGATGGCTCCGGCTAAAGGTTGCGCTGTTAAGGACGCGGCTCACTTCAGAATCATGTTCCGGCAGCAAACGGTTGTTTGTTTATATATAATTTAAAGCCCGGTATTATCACGCTTCACCTCACATAAACGCTGGCTTTAAAGGCATTATGGATTAACGGACCAATAAAAAAGGAACGCGGGGCAAAAAACGACCGTTTCGGTTCTTAAATGCTTGTTATACAAACATATCATCTTCTCATCTTCCCGACGGCCGACGATAATTTTCTTCTTATGTTCTTCTTATGTATATATTATACACCTTTAAAAGAGCAATGTCAAGTCTTATATGGCTGGATTGAAAAATATTTTTCCATTTATATCGGTTATAAATAAAATATATCAAAAAAAGTTGAACATAAATTCTAAACCTCTTTTTTGCTCTTTATTAAAAAATCAGAATTATATAATAATAAAAAAGGGAAGACGTTTATGCCGAAAACACGAAAAATGCTCAGCGACCGGGAGGCGCCGTATATCCGGCCGCTTATAAATTTAATGGAAACCCGGAGCAAAACGACGCTGGCGAACTGGGCGGTGGATTACGCGGAGCGGGTTATATTACCCCTGTGGCTTAAGCATTATCCCGATGACCCGCGTCCCCGGAATGCGCTGAACGCCGCCCGCGATTGGCTGTCCGGATTGATTAGACTGCCCCGGGCAAAAGCGGCGATACTGGAATGCCATGCGACCGCCCGTGAAGCGGAGGGGAATCCGGTACCCCGGGCGGCGGCGAGGGCAATAGGACACTGCGCTTCCACCGTCCACTCGGCGCGGCATTGTACGGGACTGGCCTTTTACGGAGCGTTGGCAGTCGCTTATGATCAACGCGGTACCTATGCGCCGTGGGCAGAAATCGAGAAATCCGCAGCCGAAGAGTGCGGACGCATGTTCGGCGCGCTGCAGACCGTTTCGGTTATGGACACGGGTGATAATATAGATAATATATGATGAGGACAATTATAGTCGAGCCCTATAATCCGACATGGGCCGAAGCATTTGAAAAAATAAAAAGCAAAATATTCCCCCTGATCGGTGACGATATTATCGCTTTTGAGCATGTCGGCAGCACCTCCGTTGCCGGTATGTGGGCAAAGCCCGTCATTGACATTGACGTTATCATTGACGACGGGATGCTGCCTGTTATCACGGAAAAACTCGCTGCTGCCGGTTATCGCCACAAAGGGGATTTGGGCATCACGGGCAGAGAGGCTTTAGGATACGGCGACGAAGAGAAAGCAAATCTCATGAAACACCATTTATATGTTTGTCACAAAGACAATGCGGAATTAAGGCGGCATTTGGCCCTCAGGGATTTCCTTGGAAAGAGTCCTGAATATCGCGAAAAATACAGCAGCATAAAAATTGCCATGGCAAAGAAATATCTCCATGATATAGACAGCTACATAAAAGGCAAGGAACCTGTCATCACGGAGATATATAAGCTATGCCGTCAATAGCCCAAACAGCGCAATACAATATTACGAAAAAAGACAGGATAACGATATGACACAACGCGAAAGATATCATAAGTTTTTTAACGGGCAAAACTCAGCGGATATGCCGCTGTGGGGCGACTGGGTCGCGCCGTATGACAACTGGATAAAGCAGGGGCTGCCCTATGACGGAAGCAGGCCGAAAGACCGCAATTATATGCTCGATCATTTCGGTTTCGAGGGCATCTATTCCATTTACTGGGGCACGGGACGCCTGCCCGTCAACATCGGTCTGATGCCGCATTTTGAATACGAAATACTTGACCGGACCGCGCAGTATATCGTGTACCGCAACGGCGACGGACTGGTCGTCAAAGAAATGCGCGACAAGCAATCATCCCTCGTTACACAGCAGTATATTGACCATGCGCTGCACGGCAGCATTGACTGGCAGGATTTTCGCGACAACCACCTCGACCCGCACCATCCCGCGCGTTATCCCGACGCAGCGCGCTGGGCGGAGATTGCGGAAGGCTGCCGGGACCGCGACTGGGTATGCACCATTGACGCCGGCAGTTTTTACGGACATATGCGCAACTGGATGAGCGTTGAGGGCATCTCCGTCGCGATGT
>JAQVWU010000364.1 GCA_028709565.1 Eubacteriales bacterium | reverse complement strand
TTACTTGCACCGCTTTTACCGGTGCCCTTTTGTAGTGCTTTAAATTATTGTTTTTACCTTTTTGCCTGCTTTGTGTCCTTGATACCTGTTATTGTCAAGGGTTTTTCGTTACTTTCGCAATTGGTTATATCTTAATCGCGTCCGACGCGCTGCCTCCTGTGGCGAGCATAGGGTCAACGAGTATGGCGGTACTTCTATCGATATCCGGGGGCAGTTTGCAGTAATAGGTAACCGGGTTATGGGTCTGCGGCTCGCGGTACAGCCCTATATGACCGACCTTGGCTGTGGGTATGAGATACAGAAGACCGTCAACCATGCCCAGACCGGCGCGCAGGATGGGGATAACCGCCAGGTCTTTCCCGTTTATCTTAACACCCTTCATCTTTTTTATCGGTGTCTCGGTTTCCGTCTCCTCAAGCGGCAGATTCTGTGTCAGTTCATAAACCATTAGAGTGGAAATTTCGCGCAGAAGCCCGCGAAAGTCCTTAGAATCGGTATGCTTGTCGCGCATAATCGTCAGTTTATGCTGTATCAACGGATGCGCGCTGATATATAGTTCACCCAAATTAATGCTCCCTTTTTTATTATATAACGTATTATATCACGATAAACAAAAAATTACTGTGTTTTTCGAAAATTAGGTTTGACACACGGCGAAAAACAACACCCCATGTCATGCGGGGTGCTGTATACCGAGTATTGCAGACGCTTTTTCCGTCATTGCCGTTATGTCATCGCCCAAAAGCGCGGCGGCCCGGGTAAACCTCAGATATGAATACTCTGGGTTATCGTGGACATCGCTGCCGAGGAGAGAGATATCCCCCGATTTTATATAGGGTATGAGCCGTTTGCGGCTCAGGCGCCGGCAGACGGCTTCGGCGTTGACCTGCAGCGTAAATCCGAAGGTCAGCAGCTTCTGCAGCCTGTCCGGGCTGTAACGGTCGACATGCGCTATGATGGGTTTTAGACGGCGTGCCGACGCAACCGAGAGCAGGGCGTCGAATATACCGCTGTCCCACACGCCATATGGCATTTCAATCAGAATATAGTCGGTATTGCCCACGCACAGCAGGGGCAGGAGTTCGAGTTCAGCGGTTTCATGGGATAAATAGACCTCGGCGGCCTGAACGATATTAATGCACGTGTCCGAATGCCGCTCCAGTGTATCGGCGGCCGCTGCGCGCATTTCGGCAAAGTCACGTATGGCAATGCCGTCGCTGGTGTAATAATGCGGGGCGGCGACAATGGTTTTTATGCCGGATTCGGCCGCGCAGTTCAGCTGGCGCAGTGAATGGTCAAGATTCGGGCTGCCGTGGTCGGCCCCGGGCAGAATATGCGCGTGAAAATCCACCGGGGCGTTTTTTGCACGGTGTTTTATAAAAAGATCACTGAAGCCTATAATATATCATGCCTTTCATGTCCCGTTTAATCAGCTCCGGCTGTCAAAATATGATTCGATCGCTTCGGCGTATATGGCTTTCGCCGCGATATAGTTTCCCGCGCTTGACGAGGAGAAATTTTCCATCATAATGCCGCTGTTAATCTCAAGTACCATCGTTTCCGCCGCCGTCTCGATTATGTCAATCGAAGCAAAGTTTAGCCGCAGAGCGCCGGCGGCGCGGACAGAGAGGTCGGAAAGGCGGCGTATTACGTCGGGGTCTCCGATGACGGCCGCTTCGGAACCCTGTCCAAGGTTATGCTTCCATCCGATATTAACCCTGTCGCCGGCGGCAGGGACCGCCGAGAGGGCTGCGGTAATCTCGATTTTATCGATATCAGCCCCGTATTTCCGGTAAGCCAGCTCGAAAAGGGCGTGTTTGCCGTCACCGATTACATGGGGCAGCACCTTTTTATATATCAGCCGCGGTTTGCCGCTGAGCATAATTACGCGGAATTCGTTGATAATTTCATAATAGGGGGATACGGACATGGAACGGGAACTCCTGAATATTTCGGCTGTCTTACGTTCCAGTTCGGCCTGACCGGTAACCGTAAAAATGCCGTTTCCGCCTGAACCGCTGTTCCGCTTGCATACCAGTTTGCCGTAGCGCTTTAACAGGCCGGTCAGCCGCTCCCAGTTTCCATCGGCGCCGATATAGTGCATACTTGACGGCGACATAAAGAAGACATGCTCCGCCGAGGGTATGCCGCACCCGGCGAGCACTGCCGAGAGGGCAGCTTTGTCGCCGCAGATAAGCTGTGCCGCCGCGTCATTGAGGGGAAACTGATAGCCGTATATATACATCGCTGTTTCATCGCGGGACAGTTTGAGAATCCAGTCATAGGAATATGATTCAAATGTTATATTGCGCTCGGCACAGATTTCACGGATTATTTTAATCATCTGACGGTCATTGTTCGCGGGTTTATGAATCATATCCGGTTGTCCTTGTTTTTTATTTTTGATCATATTTTCATATATGTGTTATTACGATATTATACCATGTTTGAGATTTTAATTCAACAAGCAAAAAACAAACGTCTGTGTCAAGTTATTATAGGTCTTTTAAAAAACAATTTTCAAACTGCTAAATATGATTTATAGCCTCTAATTCCGCTACCCTTGACAGAACGGCACGAAAATGCTCGCAGACCGTGCCGACGGTGAAGAACTCAAAAATATATGATTAACATCTTCTACCGTCAGTTAAGACATTTTAGCATTTTTATCCCATTCCGTCAAGGGCGCAAGCGTCGCCTCCGGCGATAGCTGCCAAGCAAAACATCCGGACATTTACCTCAGGCTCAGAATCTAAAAATATAGAATTCTAACTCAATGATTTTAAGATTATCCGGGTACCTGCGGTTTTTCCGCCGAGGGACAACCTCCCTATTGCTTCAGGACGGGGTAACCCTAACCCAAACAGGTGTCGGTTATATATTCATAACCGCCTGATGCTTTTTTATAATAGGTTCTATTGTATACTATGTCGCCTATCTGAGTTTGCAGCTGCCGTTCATCTCCTCGCCGTTCCACGCTATAACCGGCTTTACGTCTTTCCTCTTTATTATTCAAGATTTCAGCATCGACCTGCTCAAAATACATTTTTGACAGCTCCACAGCACATTCTTTTGTTGCTTTTAGCAATTCCGGTTCGATTTCAGAAAATGTTTTTCCTTTACTAAAAAAACTTATGATTTTATTAGGTCGTATTGACACTAATTGAGCCAAATAACAGCAAAACAAAAACAAACAAACCCCAAATAAATAACATCCAGTTTATCGTAACGGGTAAAAACCCTACGAAACTCCTTGATTCTGCGGAAAAGACGCTCAACA
>JAQVWU010000363.1 GCA_028709565.1 Eubacteriales bacterium | reverse complement strand
TATTGTCATCGCCTATCATGGCATAATTGGTGTCATGCAGCAGGGCGCACAGCTCGGTGACCACACCGGCGGTTTTCTCGTCGCCGAAGGAGAGCACGGGGTAACCGTCGCTGTCCAGGGTTGTGATCTTTAGATCGAACGCCTGCACATACGGGGTGATTTGGTTGCCTGAGGGGACGATAAAACCAAAGAGGTCCTCGTTATCCACCTGACTGTTGCCGTTGAGGTCGTCGTAAATCTGCGAAATGATGCCCTTAAAATATTCATAGGTCCAGTCGCCGTCAAGGACAACATCATAGGGTTCTTCGATATTGTAGTTGGCCAATATTTCTTTGTTGAAGAACAGACAGCTGATGCTGGCGATGGTCGGCATAGCCATATCCCCCGAGACAAGATAAAGCTTTCCGTCGATGGTGGTTTCCTCAATGAGTCCCTGTACCCACCAGGGCATGGCAAGGTCCAGGTATTCCACATTCATCAGGTTGTAATAGATACCCTCGCCAATCAGAGAGGGCATGGTCGCGTATTGTCCGCTGACGATGTCATAGGCGTCGTCGTCCGCCAGCACCGACGATTTTATGCGGTTGAGGTATTCGTCTTTTTTTGCCCAGGTATAGAGTTCCTCGATGTTTTCGATAATGACATTGAGCCGCTCCTCGGTCTTGCGGTCGCGGTAATACAGCGCATCGTTTACAACCTCACCGTTGAGCTTTTCAGCGGTGTTGCCGTTATCCTGTATCCAGAGCAGGGTGACCGTCTTTCCTTCGCAGTCCAGGTCATCGGGCAGATTGTCGGATATGAAAATCTCTTCGGTCTCCGCTTCGGTTTGGGCGTTGTCCGGATCGTCGTCTGTGACATCGGTAGTTCCGTCCGGTTTGGCGCAGGATACAATGCAGGAAGCCACAAGGAGCGGCAGCAGCAGAGCCGCTGTGATTCGCTTTAACATTTTTTATACCCTCCGGTTTTATGATTTATTTAATTATAATACGATTTAACCCGCCGGTCAATACCGATTATCTTGATATTTCGGGCGGGTTGTGTTATTATAACAGTGTCAGGCGGGATTGTTCAGCAGTTGCATGAACTCCTCTCCCGTGATGTTTTCATTGATAAGCAGGTTCTCGGCGATTCTGTCCAGGGCGTCTTTGTTGCCGCTGAGCAGGTCTACGGCGGCGCGCTGGCATGTGTCCAGTATGGTGCGGACCTCGCTGTCGACGGCGGTGCCGGTCTGCTCGGAATGATTGCGAACGTTGCGTCCGTCCAGATATTGGTTCCGGGGGTTCTCCAGCCCCATCGGGCCGAAGGTTTCGCTCATGCCGTACAGGGTTACCATGTTGCGGGCAAGGGTGGTGGCGCGCTCGATATCGTTGGAGGCACCGGTGGTAACCTCGCCGAATTCGACAATCTCGGCTGCCCGCCCGCCCAGCAGGGTGGTAATCTGAGCGAGTATTTCATTTTTTGTCATCAGGTAACGCTCTTCTTCCGGCATATTCATGGTATATCCGAGGCTGCCCATGGTCCGCGGAACGATGGTAATCTTCTGCACCGGCTGACCATGGGTCTGAAGGGCGCTGGTAAGGGCGTGTCCCACCTCGTGAAAGGCGACCATGCGGCGCTCCTTCGGGTTCATTACCCGGTCCTTTTTCTCCTTGCCGGCGATGACCACCTCAACCGCTTCCATAAGGTCTTTTTGCATTACCTCGGAACGGTTGTCCTTGACGGCGAGCAGCGCGCCTTCGTTTATCATATTTGCCAGGTCCGCGCCCGTGGCGCCGCTTGTTGCCAGCGCTATTTCACGCAGATTTACGTCCGGACCCAGTTTTACCTTGGCGCCGTGTACCTTGAGTATGGCTTCACGTCCGGGCAGGTCGGGTTTTTCAACGACAATGCGCCGGTCGAATCGGCCGGGCCGCAGCAGCGCCTTGTCCAGCACCTCGGGCCGGTTGGTGGCGGCAAGCACGATGATATTATCTCCGCTGGAGAAACCGTCCATCTCGGAAAGCAGCTGGTTTAGCGTCTGCTCGCGTTCGTCGTTTGAACCCAGCTGATTGTCGCGGCTCTTGCCTATGGCGTCGATTTCATCGATAAATATAATGCAGGGCGCGTTCTTTTTCGCCTCCTCGAACAGGTCACGCACCCGCGAAGCGCCCAGTCCGACAAACATTTCTACAAACTCACTGCCCGAAATGGAGTAGAAGGGCACGCCGGCTTCGCCTGCCATGGCCTTTGCCATCATGGTTTTACCGGTGCCGGGAGGCCCCACCAGCAGCGCGCCCCTGGGCTGTTTGGCTCCGATCTCCTTGTATTTGGCGGGATTGTGCAGAAAATCGGCCATTTCCATCAGGCTCTCCTTGGCTTCATCCTGCCCGGCGACATCGGAAAATTTTACGCCGGTGGTCTTTTCCAGATTATACTCTTTGGCCTTATGTTTGCCCGATCCGAAGATGCCGCCCGATTTGTTCATTCGGCCCATCATCCTGCGTATTATCAGAGAATAAAACAGGTACAAGAGCAATGAGGGTATAATCCACATGGTCACGAAGCTCATGAGGGGAGAGGATTGGGTTTGGCTGTATGTCTGACGGAATGCCACATTGCCCGCTTCCAGCCTGTCCACGAGTCCGGGGTCTTCCACGCGATAAACACAGTAGGAGACATCCCGCGAGGGCAACGCCTGTCCGTCGGGATATAATATGCTTGCCGCTTCGGCGGGGTCCGCGTCCTCCGAAAGGGTCAGTATGATGCGTTCATCGGAGAGCTGCGCGCTGCTTATATATCCCGCGTCTACCAGATCGATAAACTGACTGTATCCGATTTCGTAAATATTGTCGGAAGCGAATCTGGTATACATACTGTTGAGCAGCGATGTGATAAGAAAGGTGATGAGCAGAATATTGAATATATTGGGCCCCTTCGTAAAGTTGCTGTCCGGCTGCCCGGATTCGTTGTTTTCCTGTCGTCCCGATCCCCGCCCGGAGGAATTTACCTGCTGAGGGGCGTTATCATCGGGTATTTTATCATTGGTTGCCATTATTTCTTCCTCGCAAAATTTGTCTTTATAATATTATTATACCATATATTTAATCTTTTGTCTGTAGTTAAATGCAAATAAAAATCAAATCAATAAGCAATTCGGAGGTAATTAGGGTTAACTGAATGACAAGTTAGTTTCGCCAAAAGGCATTATATGGATTGAATTAGGCTTCCAAATAAGCTGAAACAACTCTGTTAAAAAAAGCGCAAAAAGAAGACGGAGCTTCTTTTCCATATTAAGCACGAAGAAATTCATGGCGATTAAA
>JAQVWU010000362.1 GCA_028709565.1 Eubacteriales bacterium | reverse complement strand
ATCACTGATAAATTATCAGCCGGAACTGATATATCTGCTGCGTAAAAATGAAAACGGAAAAAACATGCTTATTGTAAATGCATCGGATAGAGTGATTAAAACCAAAGCTAAAGCCAGCTGTTTTACCGGCTGTGTGACTATATATGACCCTCAGTCAGACACGGTCACAGGCAGTGCCGAAGCGGATTGTTTTGATATTGAATTGGGACCGTATAAATCCCTGATAATTTTTCAGGAAGAAAAGACAAATTAAAGAATGGGGTATAATATATGAAAGGTATATTTTCTGCGCTTATTAACACATTTGATGAAAAAGGCGCTCCGGCTATTGAATCTTTTTACAGAGTTATAGATTATAACATAAACAAATGCCATGTTTCAGGTCTTTATGTCAACGGAAGCACAGGCGAAAATTTCAATATGCCTCATGATTATAAAAAGGTTTTTATAAAGGAAGCCGCGGATTACACAGCCGGCAGAGTATCATTAATTGCTCAGGTAGGGTGCAACGTTGTTGAGGAGGTTTATGATCTTGCTTCATATGCCTGTAATTGCGGTTATAACGCCATATCTGCCGTGACACCGTTTTATTATACATATTCAAGCGATGAGATTATATCATATTATAATTCGCTTGCCGACTTCAGTCCGCTGCCCGTCATTATTTATAATATACCGGTTCGAACTTCTGTTTCGCTGTCAAGAGACAGCTTCAGAAAACTTCTGTCTCATAATAATATCGCAGGAGTTAAATTCACTTCAAATGATTTTTATCTGCTTGAAAGAATACGTATTGATTTCCCGGAAAAATTAATTTATTCCGGTTTTGATGAAATGCTTCTTTCCGCGGCAGTTCTGGGTACGGACGGAGCAATAGGAAGCACATATAATATAATCGGAGATATGGCTAATAAAGTTTATAAAGGTGTGTTAGACGGTGATTTGGATACCGCCCGCGCGGAACAGTCGAAGATTAACACTGTGGTTGAAATGCTGCTTGCCACGGGTTTAATTCCGACAATTAAAGCGGTATTCCGCGAGTTAGGTATAGAGGCAGGTGACTGCCGTGCTCCGATGACGCCGAACGGCAAACTTCAATACGAAAATGCCGGATCAATTTGTGAATTTATGAATAAATAAGCCATAATATTATTTACAATAAGCAGCGGCTGAGTCTGTCAAACCATATTTTGACTCAGCATGCTGTTTTTTATATCCCACAGTTTCTGTGATAAATCAACATAATAATTATGAGGATTTTCAAATCTTTTTACTTCATCCCATTGAAGATCAACCTGCTCCGAGCAATAATTGCGTATCTCTTCGGTTGACGGTAAATCGTATACCAATTTTCCGTTAATAAATATCGGTATCTGAAGTTCCTTCGCCGTAAAGTTTGTCAGCGTTTTGCGTTTCCATGTATAATCCGGATCAAATATCGTCAAAGGCTGTGTATCGTCAATTGTTTCGTCATATACACATATTAAGTCGGCTTCAGCTTTACCGGTTTCCTTCTGGTATAATCGATACACTTTCTTAAAATGCGGATTCGTTATTTTTGTAGTGTTTTCGCTAATCTTTATTTTCGGAATTATATCACCGTCTTTATCCTGAACAGCAGCCAGTTTATAAACGCCGCCGAATACCGGTGAACTTTGAGAGGTAACCAATCTTTCCCCCACTCCGAAAGCGTCTACCGCGGCTCCCTGATTGAGGATATCGCGTATAATATATTCATCCAATGAATTTGATGCGACAATTTTGCATTGGGTCATACCCGCTTCATCCAGCATAGCTCGCGCTTTCACCGATAAATAGGCAATATCACCGGAATCGATACGTATAGCGCACTTTTTAATACCATGTTTTTTAAAAACAGTTATGGCGTTCGGTACACCGTTCTTTAATGTGTTGTAGGTATCTACCAATAAGGTCGGATTATTGGGATATAATGTACAATAATTATCAAATGCCGAAAGCTCATCGTCAAACATCTGAACCCAGGAATGAGCCATTGTACCACCGGCGGGAACGCCGTATCTTTCCTCGGCAATCGTGCAAGCCGAACCGGCACACCCTGCTATATATGAAGCCCGCGCTCCCAGAATAGCACCCCCCGGACCTTGCGCGCGGCGGGAACCGAATTCGCTGACCGGGCGTCCCTTTGCGGCTCTGACGATTCGGTTTGCTTTAGTTGCAATCAATGATTGATGATTGATTGACA
Source organism: Eubacteriales bacterium (assembly GCA_028709565.1). Lineage (GTDB taxonomy): Bacteria > Bacillota > Clostridia > Oscillospirales > CAG-272 > JAQVWU01. The sequence continues at coordinate 1,078 of JAQVWU010000362.1, read as the reverse complement.
GCAATACATATGTTTCGATAAATTGAGCCTCGATAGCCGGCGCGCGAACGGTTAGGATAGGTTCACCCGGAAATATTGGTGTACCTTCAGGTATGGCATATATATCTCCGGTAAAACGGAAATTCCGCAAATATTTTAAAAACCCATTATCAAATATACCCTTTGAACGCAGGTATTCTATATCGTAATCAGTGAATCTCAAATCCTGTATATATTCAACAATCTGTTGAAGACCGCAGGCGATAGCAAAACCACCGTCATCCGGTACCTGACGAAAAAAAACATCAAAATATGTCATACGATTTCTATAACCGTTGAGAAAATAACCGTTTCCCATAGTAAGCTCATAAAAATCGCATAGAAGCGTATAGTTTTCCCGTATATTCATATTATGTTTTCCGTTTCCACGCCGATGGCGTTTATTCTCTTCTATTTTTATTTTTGTTTTTCATTTATATTCATAATAAATTCGCAGAGTGTTTTGGTAGATTCAGGTTTGCGGATTAAATCAATAGATTTTTTCATTATCTCCAGTTTTTCAGGGACACCGAACAGGTCATATATAATTGAATCCAGTGTGTTTGTATCGCTTATTGCCATTGCAACCCCATTGTTTAATAAAAACTGTACATTGCGTTCCTCCTGCCCCGGGATAGGGTTGACCATTATCATCGGCAGTCTTTTGGCAAGCGCTTCAGAAGTAGTCAGTCCTCCGGGTTTGCTGATAATACAATCCGCAGCGTCCATTAATATATTAACATTGGTTGTATATCCGTAATTTACAAGCAATTTCTTTGTATGCATTTTATCTATTGCGTTTTTTGCATCCGAATTGCTGCCACATACAATAATGATTTGAAGATCCAGTTCTATATCATCCAACAATTCAACCGTTTCAGACAGATGGCCATAACCCATACTGCCTCCCATGAGCAATAATGTAGGTTTGTCCGGCATAAGTGCGATGCTTTCCCGTGCCTCCGCTTTTGGCATATTTACCGCGAATTTCGGGTGAATGGGAATTCCGAACGGTAATATCTGTTCGCAGGTAAACCCTTTCTTTTTAGCGCTGATACTC
>JAQVWU010000361.1 GCA_028709565.1 Eubacteriales bacterium | reverse complement strand
TTCTCCGTTTCTTGTGATTGATTTTTGTTTTCACCTATATTTTATCATAAAAACGGAGAAAAGTCAGATATATTTTAAATTAAAAAACCGTATATTTAAATGGTTTTTTGAGTTTCACAATCAACAACAATATTATAATCGACGGAGGGACGATAGCCAACACCGACTTTATCGCGGAGGAGGAGACGGGGGAGATATTCAACGACGCCGTGTTCGCCCGCAACCGCGCCGTTGAGGAAACGCTTGATATCAATATCGAGGCGGAGGTCGTCGGCTACGGCAACACCTTTGTAACCGCCCTTAACACATATATCCAGGCCGGTGACAGCTCCTTTCACGCCGCCATGGGGATGAACAATATCTCCACCGATATTACCTCCCTGGTCTACAGCGGTAAATTTATCGACTGGAACGGGCTGGAATATTTCAATCCCGATATGCCCTGGTGGGACAGCAACGTCATCCGCGACCTGGCTTTCGGCGATAAGATTTACGGTATGACCGGCGATTTCAATCCGTCGACTTTGGGCAATACCCGCGTTATACTCTTCAACAAAAATCTTTTCTCAAATCTCAATATCGCCTACCCCTACGACAGCGTTCTGAATAATACCTGGACCCACGAAAAGTTCAAATCCGTTGCCGCGCAGGGCATTTATGACCTTGACGGCGACGGCAGCATGACCTACGGAGATGACCGGTGGGGATATGTAGGCTGGCAATGGGATACGGGTGAGAGCCTGTTTATCGGTTACGGCGCAAACTACATCACCAAGGACGCCGACAACCTGCCGGTGCTGAACATGAATAACGAATATACCGTCAACGCGATAGACCGTATCCTCGAACTATTCGCCGAAGGGGCGGGCGGCTGGATGAATACCGTCGACTGGGGACATGATATCACGATATTCAATGACGGCCGCTCCCTCATGCTCAACTCACGGCTGTATCTGCTGAACAATTTCCGCGACATGTCCGACGATTTCGGCATTGTCACCCACCCGAAACTCTCCGAGGAGCAGGACGGTTATTACCAGAGTGTCGACGCCGTCTGTACCATATGCTATATTCCCATATCCAACGACGCGCCGGAATTTACCGGTATCGTCCTAGAACTGACGGCATATGAGTCATGGCGCACCGTAATGCCCGGCTATTACGAGGTTGTATTGCAGACGAAATACACACGGGACAATGAATCGGAGCAGATGATTGACATCATAAAAAACAACCGCTGCTTCCCGCTGCAGCTGAACTCATTCAGCTTTATTACAATTGCTGATTTTATCCGCAATAACAAGAACACGCTGTCCTCGGTCTATGCCGCCAATGAGGCAAAGGCCTTGAAGGAACTGGATGACATCATCGCCTGTTATGCGGCCGGTTAAAAAGCTTTGCCGATATTCGGCGCCGCTTCTGCTGTCGGCGGCGCTGATCGCGTCGGTATCCTGCGAAACACCGCCCCGCATCACCCACGTCACGGAGGAAACTGTTTTGGAAGCTTTGGAAACAACATCAGATCGGATCAACAACCACCCGCAATATCTCTCATTTCATAAGATAGACCAGCCCGGCAAAAACCAATGGTATATAAGCGACCCCTCGAGTGTGAATCAGGCGTCCTTCGATGAAATCACCGGTGCCGTCGGCACAACGGGACACAGCGGCCGAAGGCTGGCCATAGCCTATACCTTTGAATACGCCAATTTTAAAATCGAAGATGTCGCGCAGTCCATAAAAAACATGCTGGAGCTGTCGCAAAAAAACGATGTGCCGGTCATACTCCATCTGGACGGCGTAAATTACCGCAATCAATATCCCGAACTGTGGAATTTCTGGGACGAGGACGCGCCGGGGTACGACCCCCTGAATTACAGACATGTCGAACGATACGGCTGGGGTGAGGAGACGGCGGTTAAAATAGGCTGGCGGAACTGGGGCTCTCAGATCCGGGTCGCCCCGGCTCCCAATCTGGCCTCGCCCGCGTTCCTGCAAATGCAGCGGGACTGTCTCTCCGAGCTGCTGCCCATCATTGCCCAATGGTATGACGCGCTGCCCGACGATAAGAAATATCTCCTGGGCGGTGTTGTGTTCGGATGGGAGCTCTCCGCCTATGTTCAGTCCTACTATTATCCGGGCGGCAACGAACTGCTCGATAAACCTGCGGCGAACGACCCCGCCGGCGGTTTAGAGGCCAGCCTTCCCCTCGGCTACGCCGCGGCGCTTGAACTGGGTCTGCAGAGCGAGGGGGTTATCACCGCCGAAACGGGGGACAGGATATGTTCATTTTATATGGAATATCTGATTGACCTGGCGCTGGAATACGGCATCATGCCCGACCGGATCATAACCCACAGCTTTTGGGGCGGTGAAACATCATACGGCGGCGGACAGACCGGCGTCGCGTCGATATCCGAACATATCGGCGAGAGCGTCGTTCCGGGCTGGAGCTTTTACGGCAGCAGCATATATGAAATGGAAGAGGTGGTCGGTCTTGCCGGCGGCGCAGACTGGGCTGCCATAGAATTCAAACCCTGGGATCTGACCTACCGGCTTCTGAGTCAGGTGTTTGATTATAAAGGCTGCCGTTATATCAATATTTTCAACTGGAACGCCCTGCGCGACAATACACATTACCATAAAATCTTCGCGGACCTCCTAAAAACGGACGAATAATAAATTTATAATAATATTATCAGGAGATTTGACATGAAAACAGGACATACACGCCATATCGCGCTGTTTCTCGCTCTCACTGTTTTATGCATATACTTTGCCGCCTGCGCCGGCAATACCGACGGCGGGCAGGTTACCGCCGACACTGCCGGCACGGCTGAAACCGAAGCGCCGCCTGATTCCCTTGAGGCGAGAAAGCTTGTCGATGACAATCTGCCCGAAGCCGATTATGAAGGCGTGATTTTTACGATACTGGGCGACGCAAAATTCACAAACTATCTCACCACCGAGGAACAGACCGGTGATGTAATCAACGATGCCATTTTCAGCCGAAACGCTAATGTGGGCGAACGTTTCAATATCGGTTTTGACAAGCTTGTTTACGGTGAAAGCGATACCATGAATTATGCCGCAAACTCCATTCTTGCCGACGACGACGAGTTTCAGCTCATAGCAAATCACATTGTCTGCCTCGGTATGAGAGCGACAAACGATTATCTGATTAACTGGTACGATATGCCCCGTGTTGATTTTTCCCGTGAATGGTGGTCGGACAGCACAACCGAAGACCTTACATACCAGGACAAGGCTTTTATAGCCATAGGTGACTTTGCGGTCTCGGCTATAGG
>JAQVWU010000360.1 GCA_028709565.1 Eubacteriales bacterium | reverse complement strand
CATCTTCACTCGTTCGGCGCTTTTCATCAGTTCGTAAATATTCTCTATACGAAACCGTATGGAAGGACACGACAGTTCCGGGATACAGGCCATATCATAACGGGTGGAGTCGGTATCGGCCAGCCGCCCCGATATAATCTGTATGAGATATAATTCTATGTCGGGACCCCGCCGTATCGGATGACAGCGAATACCTCCGGGGATATAAAACAGACTGCCTTCCCTGATTTCAATAACATTGCCCGCCGACCTCACCGACGCGCTGCCGCGTGCGAGAAACCCCAATACGGTATTGTCTCCGTTTATATTTGTGTTGTCAAAAAATGAATTTCTTTGAACGGCTATTTCGGTCATACACAGTTTCTTTGAATATGTATTCTTGTCGTCCATCCCGGTCATCCTCCAAATAAAACAGCAGAATCGGCATCATTAATGACAGTATAGCATGTTTACTTTTGTTTTTCAACGTGTTAGAATCAAAGTATGTTATCAAAACAACGAAACTTTATGAAACCGAGGATTCAGGATGAAAAGACTATTGCTCGCGCTCATTCTCGCCGCCGCGCTGTCGGCCTGCCCTGCGTGCGGTACCGCCGGTGATGACCCGTCTCAGATTACATCGAAAAACGACGGCAACACGGAACTCCCCGCGGAGACATCGGACGACTCACTCAGGGACAATCTGCCCGCCGGCCTTGACCTGGACGGAGCGGAGGTGACCTTTTTATACCGCGAAGAGGTGGCCGGCGAATTTTTTGCCGAAGCACTGGACGGAGAACTGATTAACGATACCATCTACAACAGCCATATCAATACCGAAACCCGCCTCAATGTCCAAATTGAGGTCATTCTCATGCCCGGTCACTATGTGGAATCGCGCCAGGGGTATATGAACAGCATCATCAACGCGGTTAATGCCGATGACGACCTTTACGACTGGGTCGACCTTATGATCGGAAACTCCACGGTCATGATGCAAAACGGCATTTTTGCGGATATTGCGGCCCTGGACTACATAGATTTAGACATGCCCTATTATCTGTCCGGTATGATGGAGAACGTGGCCATCGACAACCGCCTTTATTTTATTTCGGGAGACGCTTCGCTGGGTTACCTCAAATGCACATACTGTCTCTATTTCAACAGGAAGCTGGCCGATGATTACAATATCGAAAATATATACGAACTGGTGGATAACGGGCGGTGGACCGTCGACAAGGTGGCCGAAATTGCCCGCACGGTCTGCTCGGATCTCAACGGCGACGGTAAATACGACCTTGAAGACACCCTCGGGTTTGTCTTTCACGATACAAACCATCCCAAGGGATTCATCACCAGCTGCGATGCCTCCATGTTCGAGAAGGACAGCGGGGGGACATGGCATTATGTTTTCGGCAGCGAACGGGACGCGGGTATCTGCGACGCGCTGTACAGACTTAAAAACGAGACCGAGGGCGTGTTCTACTGCAATACTACCGACGCGGTAAGGGGCGAGGGTTATGATGACCTGACCGCGAAATTCGTTGCGGGCGGGATTCTCATGATTACCTCCGAGATGGACGATATCAACAGCCGTTTCCGCGCCATAGAAGACCCCTACGGTATTCTGCCCTATCCCAAGTACAACGAAGAGCAGCAGAGTTATTACAATTGCAGCCGCAACACGCAGAATGCCTTTTCGATGCCGGTCACCTGTCAGGAAACCGGCGCGGCAGCCGCCGTGCTCGAGGCCCTTTCCTGCGCCAATTATAACAGCGTACTCCCGGCCTACTTTGAGACGGCCATGAAGGTCAAGTATGCCACCGACAGCGACAGCGCGCGCATGTACGACCTGATCCGCGACAGCACCGTTTTAACCTTCTGGTATACCTACAACAACGCCATAGGCAGCCCCGAGGGGGTGTTCTTCGAATGCTCCTTCAACGCCAAATCGGCGGGGCAGATCACCTCGGTGGTCGCCGCCCGCAAGTCCAAGATCGACAGCGCGCTCGCCGCGTACATGGAAGCCATTGAGGCGATTGCAGGTTAACGGAACGGACGCCGTATAAAATATAAGATACAAGAGATAAACAGCGATAAATATAAGGAGGTATTTTACCATGTCAGAACAGAAAAAGATTCTCGTACCCGGCGGCACCGGCGCGATGGGCATTTATCTGGTGCCCGAACTGCTCAGTTTGGGTTATAAAGTCGATGTCGTTTCCCTTGACGATGTTGAATCGGACAACCCCAATCTGCGCTGCTTTAAAGCCAATTTCAGGGATGACGTCGTCGTTGACCGCTTTCTCAAAAACGAATACGACTGCATTGTCGATTTTATGATCTACAACGGACCCGACTTCAGGGTGAATTTCCGGCGTCTTGTCGAGAACTGCGGCCACTATATCTATCTGTCCTCCTACCGCGTTTACGCAAACGAGGAGCATCCGATCACCGAACGCTCCCCCCGGCTGATTGATGTTTCCACCGACACCGCATTTCTCGCCGCGCGGGACAATGAATATTCGCTTTATAAAGCAATGGGGGAGGATGTGCTCAGGACCTCAGGGCTGACCAACTGGACGGCCATACGCCCTGCGATTACCTTCTCCAAACGGCGGTTCCAGCTGGTGATACTGGAGGCCGATACAATCGTCTGGCGCGCGAAAACGGGGAAGACGGTTGTCCTTCCGCAGGAGGCGCTCAATGTCCGGGCGACCATGAGCTGGGCGGGGGACGTGGCGAAGATGATCTCCCGGCTGGTGCTCAGCGCGGACGCCTTCGGGGAAATCTATACCGTCGCCACCGCCGAACACAACCCGTGGGGAACGGTAGCCGAATACTACCACGATCTTATAGGTCTGAAATACATCACGGTGGGCAAAGAGGAGTTTCTATCCTGCCTGTCGCCCGTCACCTCCGGCGGGATACGCTGGCAGCTCGATTACGACCGGCTGTTTGACCGGACGGTGGACAACGGCAAGATTCTCGGTGTGACCGGCATGAAGCAGTCGGAACTGACAACCGTATACGACGGTCTGAAGCGTGAACTGACCGCCCTGCCCGCCGACGCGTTTCTCAACTGCGGCAATACCGACCGCAACCGGCGCATGGACGCTTACCTGGAAGAACACGGGCTGTAAACGGCTGTGAACGATTATATATAAAAAAACAAACACAGGACATAAATCTATGAATACCGATCCCAAAAAAATCGTATTTACCTCGGTCAATATCGCCGAGCTGATTGACACCCAATGCCGTCCTCCCGGACCCGTCGAGGTGACGGTTGAGATTGCCTATTCCGCCGTCAGCGCCGGAACCGAACGCG
>JAQVWU010000359.1 GCA_028709565.1 Eubacteriales bacterium | reverse complement strand
AGTTGCTCAAATCAATGAAGCCGCCGCGAGGGCGTCACGTTTGGCCGCGGGTGAGAGATGGGTTCTGGCTTCCATAGGTCCGACGGGCAAGCTGCTCATTACCGAAGAGGTTACAGAAAATGAATTGTACGACGCATTCGCCGTACAGGCATCCGCGCTTGAACAGGGCGGTGCCGACGCGCTCTGCATTGAAACAATGAGTGATACCGATGAAGCCCAAATCGCGGTCAGGGCGGCAAAGGAACATACCGGGTGCGAGATTATCTGTACATTTACCTTCGAAAAAAACATACGCGGTGAATACAGAACCATGATGGGGGTTTCACCTGTCGCCGCGTCAAAAGCCGCAATTGAAGCGGGAGCCGATATTATCGGAGCAAACTGCGGAAACGGTATGGAAGATATGATACAAATCGTTAAGGAAATCCGCGCTTTTGCCCCCGATATACCGATACTCATACACGCGAACGCAGGTCTTCCCGAAAACAGAAACGGCATTGATTATTTTCCCCAAAATCCCGAGTATATGTCTTCCTTTGTTCCTGCGCTTATCGGCGCCGGGGCGAATATTATCGGCGGATGCTGCGGCACCACACCTGAACATATAAGGGCAATTAAGAAAGCGGTCGTGTCTGTGGTTCACTGATGATTAATTTAAAGAACCCGGTAAGTCTGAATTACCGGGCTCAAAACAATTTTTATATGATTTTTGATAACAGCGCCTTCCTGCGTTTGCGGGGTATCAATAAAACATGCCGGTCGGTTACCGCGTCCGTTTTTATATTGTTAGCCTCAGCGATTGTATCGCCGGAAGTGTTATACATTTTAGCTATATCCCAAAGTTTCTCACCCGGCTGCGGATAATATAAAATTATCGGAGGTCTGTCGGCGTTTACCCTATTCTCGGAGTCAAAGGCCGCTTTAATGACAACCTTTTCCTGGTTTCGATTAATCAGCAAAAGATCCAGCAAAATCTCAAAATCACAATATAAATACCCCGAATCCAGTCTTCCCCGTATATTGGACGCGGCCGCGCGGCATACATATTCAAAGTCGTTCCCCGTTTCGCCCGCGTCGGGTTCACATTTAAAGGGTACATTAAAGTGATAACTTGAGATTTCATCATCTTCGCCGTTTTTTGTTATAAACAGTAGCTCGGCAATGCCCTCCGCAACCAGCTTGCCGTTGTCGGTTTTTTTGTTAATATTGGTAATATTGGCGGTCGCTGAGGTAAACACTATGTCTCTCGCGCTTTCCGCTCCGATTTCCTTGCGTTCTTTGCTCGCGTTAACGCTGAAATTAGTATTGATGCACCGTGATACCGAATATACACTGACCTCTTTTGAATCGTGTTTGCAATCATAATCTGTCGAATATATGTCGAGCAATAATTCGGTATCCTCGTTTGATACACATAGCAGGTCGATATTATATGTTATATCAAGTTCGATTATACGGTTTTCCCCATAACTGTTGTTTTCAATATTTGCCTTTATCGTTCCTACGACGGCGCTGCCGTAATATTCACAATCCGGACCGACTCTATCCGCTTCAAGAGTCGCCGTAACGGGTATTTTTCGCACTGTCGCCGCTATTTCCCCGTTATCCGCAGAGTAGATTATAAGCGAGACAGCTTCCCCGGAGACATTTATTCTGTCCTGTTCCCGCCGGTAATCGGTGATGCCGATATCGGCGCCGCAGAATAATATATCATTTGCCGGCGGCATTGAGGCGTCCAGTTCGATGTCCTCGCTTATTGTCAGGTCTTCTCCGGATACCTGTGTCAAACGCAGCGACGGAACGGTTTTTGTGCGGCGTTCAATGCCCGCTTCATCATCGGATTTTTTCAGACCCGATATGACCGATGCGACCTGTTCTCTGCCGCTTACCCCTAACCGTGATGAAAGTTTTGCTTTGACATTTATTTTCCGCGGATTTAAAAGTCTGCCTTCCACGCCCTCCATGCTCTGACTGACCGAGAGGATACGGTTGTCGCCCGGATCTTTGCGTTCTGCCAGGTATTTCGGTTCAGCCGTGTTATTATAGGCCGAGGTAATACTAACACTGCTCACATTGTTGTCTTCCGTTAAAAGCAAAACGGTAAAGACTATCTCCCCGTCAAATATCAGCTTGTTTCCGTTGATATATCTGTTTTTCATTTTCGGCCGCGCGAAGGTGTGCAGTATCTTTTTAACATCGGAAATATAATCGGGAATTATATAATCCTCGGAAATTTCGTTTTTGTAATTATCATTGCCGAGCAGGACGATCAAATCCGAATCGGCGTTTGTTTTGTATTTCAATCCCGAGATATCAATAATATCGTTATTCTTTATATCCATAATCCATCGCTCCGTTTCAGTTCATGTTATAATTGCTTAGATAATTGCTTAATTGATTAATTTTATGCCCGGTCTTTGATTTTTATGATAATTTGTGATGTTTATTATTATATAAAAATTCATAGAAAATTTATCAGAAAGCTAATCTCCATCAATTATAATAATATATAATGATATAATAGATTTATTTGTTTAAACGAAATGAATTTCGACGGGGGAGTGTCTATGTTCGGTTATGTAAAACCTTACCCGCCGGAGCTTAAAGTAAAAGAATATGATTTTTACCGCAGCGTCTATTGCGGTTTATGCCGGGCACTCGGACAGCGCATCGCATTATGTGCCGAACTTACATTAAGTTATGATATTGTTTACCTTGCTCTGCTGGCTATGGCGCTGAGAGACGAAAAAACGGAGATTGTTTCCCGCCGCTGCGCCGCGCATCCGTTCAAAAAAAGACCGATGGTTCAGATAAACGATTCGCTCATTTTATCGGCGGAAACCGGCGCGCTGCTGTCATATTATAAACTGATTGACGATCTGCATGACCACCGGGGGCTGCGCCGTCTTCCCCCGCTGTTATTATATCCCGCGGCTAAATATTTAAAAAGCAAAATCAATGTGCCGAAAAGTCTTGATGATGAAATAAAACGCGGACTTGAATCGCTGAATAAACTTGAAACCGAACATACAGCCTCCGTCGACGCGCCGGCGGAGGTATTCGGGCATATTATGTCGGCGGTTTTTGCCAGGGTATGCGGTGACGGAAACAACCGTCTGATAGGAGAGGTCATCGGCAGACATACCGGCCGCTGGATTTATATTGTCGACGCTCTGGATGATTTCGAAAAAGATAAAAAGCGCGGTTCATATAATCCGTTTTTATACAACCCCGATATTAGAGCGCAAAACATGGAAAACGCCCTGACCGGAGAACTCATTAACATAGAAAAAGCGGTTAACATAATTGATTTCAATGACA
>JAQVWU010000032.1 GCA_028709565.1 Eubacteriales bacterium | reverse complement strand
ACGCGGGACGACAGGATGGCCGTGACCGAACCGGACTTTTCCATGTATGCGTTTTATGCCCGCCTGACCGGATGCGAAATATTATGCCATGAAAAGACTGCGGACGGCGCCGTCGACTTTAAGCGTTTGGCGGCGCTGGTCAATGAGAAGCAATGCCGGGTCGTTATCTTATCAAATCCCTGTAATCCGACCGGCAGAGCATATGACAGGGACACGATTCTGGATTTTGTGAAAGCCGTGGACTGCGTTGTCATAGTGGATGAAGCCTATATGGAATTTTGCCGGGAGGGTTGTTCGGTGCTCGATATGTGCGGGGAAAATGACAACCTTATTGTACTCAGAACACTTTCGAAGGCGTACGGCGGCGCCGGACTGCGTATAGGCTTTTCGGTTTCCGCACCGGGTATCGCGTCGGCTTTGCGCAAGGTTAAAAGTCCATATAATCTGAATACGGTATCGCAGATGTTCGGAAAGGTTTTATTGAAAAATCAATCCCGCACCATCGATCTGACCGCCTCAATCGCCGCCGATACGCAAAAGCTGTATTCGGAACTGCTCAAGACTTCTGACGGCGGCGGTTTTACCCCCCTTGAGACCGACGCGAACTTTGTTTTGCTGGCCTTCGATGACGACACATCGGCGGAAAGGATTTACAGCCGGCTTAAAGAAAACGGCATTATCATACGCTGCCCCGATTGCCGTCATCTGCGTATAACCTGCGGCAGTCCGCGGGAGAACGATATACTCATACGGGAATTCAACAAAATCATAAAAGAAAATAAGTCCGCCGCGGAGAAAGAGTGACTTTATATTATGAGAAAAGCAGAAAAGGAAAGAAATACGCGCGAGACCCGCATAAAAATGTCGCTGGAGCTTGACAGGCCAAACAACGGTATTTTAATCGGCGGGAGCGGTATCGGTTTTTTTGACCATATGCTCAATACCTTCTGTGTCCACGGTGGATTTGTCATTACTCTGGAGATGACGGGAGATATCGATGTGGACACCCATCATTCCGTGGAGGACGCGGGCATAGTCCTGGGTGCTCTGTTTGCCGAAATTCTCGGTGACCGTTCGGCTATACGCCGGTTCGGGGAAGCCCATGTTCCAATGGACGAGAGTCTGGCCTTTGCCGCCGTCGATATTTCGGGCAGACCTTACCTGGTCTTTGACGGCGAGGTGAATACGCCCAAAATAGGCTGTTACGATACCGCCCTAACCAAAGAGTTCTTCGGAGCGCTGGCATTCAATATGGGGATTACCCTGCATATAAAACTGCTCTGCGGTGAAAACGCGCATCATATGACCGAGGCGATATATAAAGCCGCGGCGCGTGCATTGGCAAAAGCGGCGGAAAAAACAGACGGCGGAGTATTATCCGCAAAGGGTGTATAGCGTTATGATAATATTACCGGCTATAGATATACTCGGCGGCGCGTGCGTAAGACTGGTCAGGGGCGAATACGGCAGCGCCGGCAAGGTGGCATCCGATCCGTATACAGCCCTGCGGTCCTTTATCGCCGACGGGGCGCAATATATTCATATGGTCGACCTGGACGGCGCCAAAGAGGGCAAAACGGTAAATCACGAACTGTTGTGCGCGCTGGCAGCCGAGTCGCCGGTACCGGTCCAGTTGGGCGGCGGTATCCGGGATATGGAAACCGTTGAATTTTATCTTGAAAACGGGATTAGCCGTGTTATTCTGGGATCGGCGGCGCTGCTCAACCCCAATCTGGTACGGGACGCCGTCAGACATTATAAAGACAGAATAGCAGTGGGCATTGACGCGTACGACGGAAAGGTCAGAATATCCGGATGGCTTGAGCGTTCGGAAACCGATTATATAGAGTTTGCGCGCATTATGGAAGACTGCGGTGTGAGCAATATTATATTTACCGATATCGAACGGGACGGGACGCAGAGCGGAGCGAATTGCATACAGCTTGCCGCGCTGAGCGAAGCGGTTTCCATCGATATAACAGCCAGCGGCGGGATCAATGACATAAACGATATTAAAAAGCTCGTTTCAATGGGTTTGTACGGGGCAATAACGGGAAAGGCGATTTACAGCGGTTCATTATCGCTGAGAGAGGCTGTCGAATATGCGGGAAAAGCGGATAATACCCTGTCTTGACGTGAAAAACGGCAGGGTTGTCAAGGGAGTAAACTTCGAAAATCTGCGCGACGCGGGGGACCCTGCCGAGATTGCGTGTTTGTATGACCAACAGGGCGCCGATGAGATTGTTTTGCTGGATATAACGGCGACCTGCGAAAAACGGAAAACAATTACTGAAGTAATAAAAAAGGTGGCGCGCGAGCTGTCGGTGCCGCTGACCGTCGGAGGGGGTATTCGCACAATCGATGATATCCGTGAGATACTGATTGCGGGAGCGGACAAAGTCGGTATAAATTCAGCCGCTGTCGCCGACAGTTCGCTTATCGGACGGGCTGCCGAACTCTTCGGAAGCCGGTGTGTGGTGATTGCCATTGACGTCAAGAGCTCCCCCGGCGGATATACCGTATATGTCGAAGGCGGCAGAAGAGATACCGGTATTGATGCCGTACAATGGGCGATGGAAGCCGAACGTCTGGGCGCCGGAGAGATACTTTTGACTTCAATGGACCGCGACGGGACAAAAAACGGATATGATATCGATATTACCGGAAAAATTGCCGGCGCAGTAAAAATACCGGTAATCGCATCGGGCGGCGCAGGCAAACCCGAACATTTTTATGACGTGTTTACACTGGCCCACGCAGACGCCGCTTTAGGTGCAACGGTATTTCATTACCGCGAGCTTTCTATTTACGAAGTAAAAAAATATCTCAAGGAAAACGGGACAAGGGTGAAATTATGAAGGAAATCGGTGATTTTTTTAAAAAAAGCGAGCTGATTCCGGCTGTCATCCGGGACGCGGAGACAAGCAGTGTGCTCATGCTCGCCTATATGAACGAGGAATCGCTGACAAAAACACTGGAAAGCGGGACCACCTGGTTTTACAGCCGTTCGCGGTCATGTTTATGGAACAAGGGTGCCGGTTCCGGACATTTCCAATATGTAAAGTCCATAAAATACGATTGCGATGACGACACGCTGTTGATTTCGGTTGATCAGATCGGTGCGGCATGCCATTCCGGGGCATATTCATGCTTTGACGGTAATATTTTATACGGAGAAGAGGAAGTTACCCCGAATGTGCTGTATACCCTGTATAAAACGGTCGCCGACAGAAAAGCCAGTCCTCAGCAGGGTTCATACACCTGTTACTTGTTTAACGAGGGACTGGATAAAATCCTGAAGAAGGTCGGCGAGGAATGCAGCGAGACCATAATTGCCGCCAAAAACAGCGATAACGGTCAGCTGACCCTTGAAATCAGCGATCTTATCTACCATCTTATGGTGTTGATGAATGAGCGCAATCTGCCGTTTGAGGATGTATTAAATGAACTGGAACAGCGGTCAAAGAAGATAGGCAATCTCAAACAATTTAAAAATACAGATAAAAACACATAATAATAAAATAATATGCATATACACCTCCCGTATGGTCAACAATAAACCGGGAGGTGTAAAAAATTGGTTATTGCAAGATATATAAACGGTAAATTGGTCAGCGAAGAGGTACTCAGGGATTGCTGTGCAGCCGCAAAAAGAATAAAAAGCGTCAGGCGGAAAACTAAATCCGTAAATAACGCAACACGAAAAGTCCGGCATTCATAGGCTGCCGTTATGGTCTTTTGATTTAAGAAGCGCTTTATAAATGACATTTTTAGCGACTCCTCTGTCTTTGGCAGCCGCTTTTACAGCGTCCATTTTTGGCATCCCGGCTTCAATGTAAAAATCCGTATGTTCCGAAATGGTCATGCCGGACCAAAAACTATCGTTATCGGAGGAACCTTCCACCACAAGCACATACTCGCCCCGCGGCTTTTTATCGTTGTATAACACAGAAGCGGATAACAGATCGGTGCGGATAATCTCCTCGTTAAGTTTGGTCAGTTCGCGGCAAATGGCGATCTTTCTGTTTCCGAATATCTCAGCTAGTTCCTTGAGCGTTGATTGTATTTTATGCGGCGCCGCATAAAATATCAACGTTCTTTTTTCGCTTTTTAGCAGGCCCAGACGCTCCGCCCGCTGCGTTCCGGTCCCGTCAACAAAGCCTTCAAAAACGAAACGCCCCGAGTTAAGCCCCGAAAGGGTAAGGGCGCATATGGCGGCGCACGGACCGGGAACCGACGTTACATTTATATCTCTGTCAGCGCAGAGCCGGACAATATCTTCGCCGGGGTCGCTTATCGCCGGCGTTCCGGCGTCGGTGACCAGAGCGCAGCTTTCACCTTTGCTCAGACGTTTGGCGATTATTTCACCGCATTCATGTGCATTATGCTCGTGATAACTTATCATGGGCTTGACCGCGTTGATATGCGACAGAAGTTTGGCTGTGACGCGGGTATCCTCAGCTGCTATAAAATCAACTTCATTCAATACTTTTATCGCGCGGGCAGACAGGTCGGCAAGGTTTCCGATGGGGGTTGCGACAAGATAAAGGGTGCCGCCCTCAATTTTATTCTTTTCCATATGCGTAATTCGTAAAATTCCTCCCGAGCGAATATTTTTATCCGGATACATTTATTATAGCACAAAACATATAAAAGTACAGGGTGCCTGCCGTAAAATATATACTTATTATAAAATTTCATGTATAATGGAATTGCCGTATAATAAATAATCCAACAGCTGCTGCGATTTGTATCGAAAAAGACAAATAATCATATGACGGGGCCATTTTGTGCAAATTTTATAGCCGAAAATGTAAATACAATAAATATGAAAACATATATAATGAAAATAAATAAGTAAATACACAGAGAGAGGTTTGTATGTACGGATATAAAGATGTATATTTTAATCAGAATCACAACGGCTTTCGCAATTCTGTATGGATTGAGCTCATAGGCTTTGACAACGAAAAACAAGATTATAATTTAAGCGATTTTTTACAAAAAACCGGATTTATACCGGACATGATATCCTTCCATCTGACCAGCATAGCCTTTGTGATGACACATCAAGGTATGGATTTTGAATATCGGCTGCCTGATTATGCCTGCTCTTATTGCGGGCACGACGGAAATGACGACAGGTTGCGTCAGAAATGGACCAATTATCAACTGGCGGGATTGATACATGAACTTCACAGGTATAATATAAAGGTTTATATCAGTATGTTCGATTTTGATTCGGCGACCGGTATAGAGGATATGCCCCAATACACGGTTCAACATCCGGAATTAATGGTAGTCACCCGATACGGGAACCGCACGAACCTGATTCACATGCTCAAGAGTTTTTCGGACGGAACCCAATTTGAAACGGTGTTTATCGAACAGCTTAAAAAGACAATCCGTGATTACGGTCTTGACGGCATACAGCTTGCGGACGGCGTTTCAAGTCCGCGGCTTTCATTACAGGAAGCTGATTATTCGGCTGAGTGCACCGACGGTTTTTTGAGCCGGTATGGCATCATACTGCCGGATGAATGTGTTACAATATCCCGGAAAGCCGATTTTATCTTTAAAACGCATCGACCGGAATGGATCGAATATAACACCGAGCGCTGGGCTGCTTTTATGGATCATGTGATACACGCTATTCGATCGGTCGGCGCCCAGGCGGCTTTTAACAGCGCGTGGACGAAGGGACCTGTTGAGGCTGTTTACCGTTACGGTACTGATTATAAAAGTTATGAGAACTCCGGCGCAGACTCCTTCATCGTAGAGGATGTGTCAGCCGATCTGTTTTTCCTGGCAAACTCCGACAACGGTTTTGATATGAAGGATGACCGCCGTAAGTTCATACACTATGAATTCGCTTCAAACATGATGCAGCTGAAAGCCTATCTGCCCAAACTCAAACTGACACCGCTGTGCATGATTCGTGATACGCTCGAACAGTGGGATGTGCTTCACCATATGCCGATCGCAATGCAGAGAGCCGTAGGAGTCAATCTGAGCAATTTTTATATCAATGAGCACGGTGCGTTTGCGCCTATAACGAACGGTCCGCACTATTGTCTTGGTGACGGTCTTAAAGCAAGTGAGTGGGATTTGATACGCATGATGTGGGACAACGCGTTTGTGCCTTCGGTTTACGATGTATGCGGAGTGACCGTGGTTTGGTCGGATAAAAAATATGTGCGTGAGCGTGACGCGTTTACCGAAAATCGCAATTGGTATAACGGCAAATGGACAGCGGAACTGATGAGCCGCGGCGCGGCCGTTCACAAGATTGCGCGCATCGAAAATCTCAGCACCGTCCGCGGACCTATACTGGTCATTAATCGGTCATTGCTGGATGATAAAGAGAAGAAACTTATCAGCGCTTATAACGCCGGCGAGATACTGTATCTGGGGCTTGACGACAACGGAAAGATATCCTTTTCGGGTATTCCGGAACTTGTCAGAGAAGCGGTTCCGCTTAGCTCCGATGTTATAGATCCGCATAACGCTGTCTGGACCGCTTCGCTGACCTTTATGGATATTGATGATGAATTCGTGAAAAAGACCGCTGAATTTATAAACGAAATGTGCGGCCTGCCGACCATAACGGAAGATTTCGGCGCCTGCCATGTGAACGAGGTTATGACTTCAGCAAATACCTCAAGGCTGTATATCGATAATGAAAACTATTTTTATGCTACACCGTGGATAAAAACGAAAAGAAAGATCAAATCAATAAAGATTATCACGAAACCCGACTGCTACCCGATACAGCGTAAGGATGAATACACGTTCCATACGCGGGTTCCGGGATTCGGGATGGATATAGCGGAAGTCATATATCATTAAATAGAGTATCATTAAACAGATTGATTTAGTTTAATAATTCTCATTGCAGCAAATACAAAAGGGTGATATCGATGAAAGCAAAAGTATTTGATATAAGCGGGAATATACGCCAAGGCATAAGTTTGCGGCTACCGACACGCTGCTCCTTACCCCGCTGGTAAATTTATCGGTAATCGACGGAAAAGACTGCCGGCTGACTATACTTCCCATATCCATTGAGCACACATGCTGCGCGCCGGCAAGAGCGGTGATTCTTGAAACGAATAAGAAAAATAAGAAAAATAAGAAAAATAAGCTGCTTGAGGACACCCGTATTTACGGATTACGGACGATAACATCTTTCCCCGATATTTACTCGGAAACGGAACTGGGATTGATAAAAGAAAATCATTATGTCCATGAAAAAGGTAAGGTTACCAATGTTTCATGGGCGGTTGAGACCGTTTTGAAGGAAGGACTTGACGGCAGACGCAAACGTTTGCTTAACGGTGACAGGGAAGATCCCGAGTTTGTCGCATGTGCCGCCGAAACGATTGATATAATCGAAAGGTTCGCCGACAAATACGCCGATGCGATAACAAGAAGCGATTTTGCCGAAAAAGGCGCTTCACTGTCACGTTCAATCCGTACGGGTGCGCGCACAATGTCTGAGGCGCTTCAGATTTTCAGGATTCTGCATTTCGCGATATGGTGTACGGACTGCTATCATAATACGGTAGGAAGGTTCGATCAATGGCTGCTGCCTTTTTATCGTCATGATATCGAAAACGGAATCGAAAACCGCGAAAGCGCGCTTGAATTAATCGAGGATTTCTTCATTTCATTCAATTGGGATTCCGATTTGTATTACAGTCTTGCATGGGGAGATAACGGTCAGAGCCTTGTTCTCGGCGGTATGCTGCCCGACGGTTCAAACGGTGTGAATGAACTGACCGTACTCGCCTTAACGGCGGCAAAAGAGATTCGTGTAATTGATTCGAAAATCAACCTCAGGGTGAGCCGGGATACGCCTTCCGAATTGTATGAAATCGGCACCGAATTGACCAGGATCGGACTGGGGTTTCCTCAGTATTCAAATGACGATGTTGTCATCCCGTGCCTGGAACACTGGGGTTATAAGACCGAGGATGCGCGAAATTATGCGATTGCCGCCTGCTGGGAGTTTATTGTTCCGGAAGCGGCTATGGACATACTCAACATCAACGGGCTTTCCCTCGCCGAAGTGGTACGCAATACCATCGTCGGTCATCTTGAAGAATCATGTGACATGAACACACTGCTTGCGTTTGTAAAGGAATCCGTTCGGGAAAAGGCCTTGGAGTTAACTTCGGTCGTTAAAAATCTGCATCTCGAACCGTCTCCCTTATTATCCGTTCTTATGCGTGATTGCCTTGAAAAAGGCAGAGATATGAGCCGCGGTCTTGAATATAATAATTTCGGTTTGCACGGTACCGGTATTTCATGCGGCGCGGATCAACTGGCGGCTGTAGAAAATCTCGTATATAATTCCGGAACGGTTGAAAAGAAAAGGCTTTTGCGGGCGAAGGAAAGCGATTTCGCCGGAGACAGCGATTTACAGTGGTTATTGCGCAACAAAGCGCCAAAGATGGGGCGCGATGAAAGGGCTGACCAACTCGGCGATACACTGCTCGGTTATTTCGCCGACTCGCTGGATAATCTGCGTAATGAACGCGGAGGGGTATGGCGCGCCGGTACAGGTTCGGCAATGTATTATGTCCGGCACTCGCGTCAGCTTCCAGCAACGGCTGACGGCAGAGGTGCGGGTGAATATCTTCCGGCAAACTTTTCGCCGTCACTCTTTCTCACAAATTCGGGACCGCTTTCAGTCCTTCTCGGTTTTTCTCCTAAATCGCTCCTCAGAGCAAGCAACGGCGGGCCGATGACGCTTGAGATCCATGATACCGTTTTCAATGACGAAGCGAACTGTTTAAAAGATACACAGGCAAAGGAGTCGTAGGTTTTGTACGGCAGAGGAGGATTGAGGCGGCTTGTTTAATGATACGTGAAAGCGACAACAACTTCACGCAAATTGCCGAAAGATTGGGTTTCAGTTCAATTCATTATTTTTCACGCACCTTTACACAGCTCATGGGTATGACGCCCAGTCAATACGCGAACTCTGTTAAGGCAATGATCGGACCCGATAAGATATGATATAATACACTCTGAGTTATTAAAAATATGTAAAATTACATAGGAAAGGATATTCCATGAAAAACTGACGGTTTTATTTCTTGTGTTTATGATGGTTTTCACTTCATGCGCGGGATATGAAGGCTCAAAAATCAAACATCCGCCCCGGAAGGCGGAAAGGTTGAATCAACAGCGGAGCAACGACTGATTTTGCTTATATTTACAACTATGCGCTGAATGATATCGGACTGATTATGCGGGCTTTGATGGGCGGAAAAAGATCGGATTTCGCTTCAGAATATGCCAAGAAGGAAAGCGGTGTAATTACGAAACTGGACGAGTTGATCGAACTGTATACATCGCTCGGGTAAAACAGGGAATCATTGTGATTCAGTTAAACCAATCACCGGTCTTATAGATATGCCGCGCTTCGGCGGACGTCTCCCCGTGTATGTTTAAAAACAGCGGTCTGGGGGTTATAAGCGAGGGATTTGCCCCTTTTTTGGCTTCCGCCAGTATCAGACACGGGTCTGACGAAATGTCCGGGTATACCATAACAAGGCGTTTAGGTTCCAGATTATTGGCTCGCAGCGAACACAACAGGTCAATCATGCGGTCAGGGCGGTAAACCACATAAAATAAGCCGCCATATTTCAGTATTGTGGCGGCTGACGCACAAAAGTCTCCGATATCCCCGTTGATTTCGCGGCGGGCAAGATTTCGCCCGGTATTTTCGTTGGGTTTTCCGCTGTTGTCCTTCAGGTATGGAGGGTTTGAGAACGCGGCGTCAACAGTCATGGTTTTCGAAAGATTCCTGACGTCATCGCATACGGGGATTATAACATCCTCCAGATTGTTTAATCTCGCATTGCGCGATATGATATCCGCGTAATCGGGCTGAAGCTCAACGGCGTTAATTTTGGCGAATTTACCGCGGCGGGCGCAGAGCAGCGATATAACACCGGTTCCGCTGCCCAGATCAGCAGCCGACGAAAATCTTTGCGGTCTGATAAATGCGGCGAGCAGCAGCGCGTCGGTGCCAAAGGTAAGCCCGTCTTTTTTTTGAATGAGCCTGAGGCTGTCGTTAATGCCGGTCAGCGATTCATCGGCGTTTAATACGATATTTTGCTTATTTCCCGTATTATTTGTATATTCCATTATATTTATATATTTATATATTCAAGCCTGTTGTTTCTGTTTTATAATAAAAACCCGGGGTCAGCGGTTTATTCCTCTGACCCCTGGATTTATTGTTGTATGGTATAACACTAAAACATATGTACATGAACGGGATAATCAGTTTTACTCATCCTGAACAGCCGCGTCGACGGGACATACGTCCGAGCACGCGCCGCAATCGATGCACTCATCCGCGTTTATAACATACTTTCCGTCTTTTTCCGAAATGGCGCTTACCGGACATTCTTCTGAACACGCGCCGCATGCTATGCATTCATCCGTTATTTTATATGCCAAAATGAAACACCTCCGTTTTTTTATCGCAATTATATCACAGCCGGTGAGAAATGTCAAATGACAATTGTAAAATGTATTTTAATTTATTGGTATCCGTTGGTATCCAAACAATCAATCTTCCGGCAAATCCGAATCCCCGGTGTTCTTTTCCGCTTCACGGCGGATAAATCCTTTAACCTTAACCTTATCTCTGTTATAAACACTGGACGGCTGATCGGGTGTTTTCTGAAGACGCACCTTAACCAGACCGGCAAGGGGGACGGTTTCTATAACAACACCGTCGCCGTCGGGGGTCTCTACTATAGAATCGACCGGAGGTGTATTTTTCAATTCCTCGCTGTATACATCGTATTCGTAACGCAGGCAGCACATAAGACGGCCGCAAGCGCCCGAAATCTTGGTTGAGTTAAGCGACAGATTCTGTTCTTTCGCCATTTTTATTGATACCTGAACGAAATCCCCGAGAAAGCTGTGGCAGCAGAATGACCGGCCGCAGACACCCAGTCCGCCCATTATTTTAGCCTCATCGCGGATACCGATCTGTCTCAGCTCAATGCGTGTGCGGAATACCGAAGCCAGGTCCTTAACCAGATCGCGGAAGTCAACCCGTCCGTCTGCCGTAAAATAAAACAGCAGTTTGTTATTGTCAAATGTATATTCAACGTCGATGAGTTTCATATCCAGTTTATGTTCGCTGATCTTTTCGATGCATATATTATAAGCATCGATCTCTTTGAGTTCATTTTCTTTATAATGAATTTCATCGTCATCGGTGGCGGCACGCAAAACACAGCGCAGCGGATTTACTATTTCGGATGTTTTTACCATACGATTGCTAAGCACCACATTGCCGTATTCAAGACCGCGGGAGGTTTCGACTATGGTATGGTCACCTTCGTTGAAGGTCATTCCGTTTGGGTCAAAATAATAAATTTTACCGGATTTTTTAAATCGTATACCTATTATTTCGGTTTCGATAGGTATATCGGGCGAGTTTTCGATATCGCCGTTTTTTATATTTATATCATTCATTTATAATATATCTTCCGTTGATTTTAATTCTTGATTATCTGATTATCTGATTATTATAATTATTGTTTATGTCTATTATCCCACATTTCACCGGCAAAAACAAGCATTGCCGATTTTAAATTTACATTCATGTCAAGGCTTTCATGGGTTTGAGTTGTGGTATTGATCATATACATCAGCTCGGCAGATGTTAAGCGTGAAGCGGTTTCGGCGGCTTCTTCATAATCAGGGTAAAACAAAAAGCGATTCCCGTTTGTCGTAAGACTTTTGCAGTATACCAGGTCACGCAGCGCGTTCTCCAGCATTGTAAAAAAGTCAGCCAGTTCTTCGCGTTTTTCGGCGAGAGCAGCCGAAAAAAGATAATATTCGGCTTTATCCTGTGATGTCAGCAGTTTCAAATATTGCCGCGTTTTATTATATAATTTGATATCTCCCGATAACGAACGCCGTGACAACTTCTGCATGGCGATACCGATGCGGCCGGACGCGGATAAAATTACGCGATTATAAGCTTCCGGGTCGCTTTTTCGCAGCTCAGCGGCCTTTTTTTCATTTTCAATCAGATATCGGTCCAGTTCGTCATCATTGAAAATCTGCATGCGTAAAAACGGTGCGCGTGACCGCACGGTAGGCAGCAGAGCCGCGGAGTTTTCGCACAACAAAAACATATACACATCGCGCGGAGGTTCCTCAAGCAGTTTGAGGAAGGCGTTCTGTGCCTGAAGGGTCATTGAATCCGCATATTCGATAATAAATATTTTGACATCGAGTTCGTTTGCCGTAAGCGACGCGGCTTCTTTCAGCGCGCGAATGGTATCCACGCCGATTGTCTTGCGGTTCTCCCCGCGGGATACAAGCGAAACATCGGGGCAGTTCCCGTCAGCTATCTTGCGCGCCGCAAGCGGAGCCAGAGCGCAGGCTATACAGATGGCCAGTGTATGCCTGCCGCTGCCGGAAGGACCCTCGATAATATAAGAGTGAGACAGACTGCCGTCGGCAATAACCGCGGAAAGGTATTCTTTTATATCTGTATTGCCCCATAATGGGCCGAGGTGACGGTTGTATATATTTAACATCTTTCTTATTATCCTGTTTATGCTGTTTATCCTATTATGATATATCCTTTATATCCGCTTATACCCGCTGACAGCGCTCAACGTCCATGACGAAGATTGTCGCGCCGCCTACTGTAACCTCAGCCGGGAAGGAGCCCATAGCGGCGGTATTATAGCTCAGGTCCACCGGAGCGGGCTGTACGCGCTTTCTGCTGTTTATTCCTATCAGTTCAATAATACGGTCCACATCCTCATCGTTGACTCCTATCAGGAAGGTGGAATTGCCGCTCATTAAAAATCCGCCGGTTGACGCTATTTTAGTCGCGGGATAACCCGCTTTGCTTAAACTGGAATTTACTGCGTGGGCATCGTCATTATTAACTATGGCAATTAAAAGCTTCATTGATATGCTCTCCTTCATTTATATTATTATATCCATATGAGTGATGTTATGGTTATGCAGGATTTCGATAATTTCCGAATCGACCATTTCACCGGGCATGATAACCGGGATGCCGGGGGGATAGGGGGTTACG
Organism: Eubacteriales bacterium; assembly: GCA_028709565.1. Classification (GTDB taxonomy): domain Bacteria; phylum Bacillota; class Clostridia; order Oscillospirales; family CAG-272; genus JAQVWU01. The sequence goes on along the minus strand of JAQVWU010000032.1, from coordinate 793 downwards.
GGGGACGCGGATATCCGTCCCGCGCATTCTTCGACGGGCAAATATTCCGACGGTGAAAAGACCGCTTCCCGCAAAGACATAGCCCGAATCGGTATACGCTTATTGAAATCCGGTTTGTCTGACGGAGCGGACGGTTGGAATTTTTCACATAGTCTGATTAAAACATCAAAGTCATTTTGTGTGTGCAGCAGGGAAGGGATGAGTATTAAATTCCGGGTGTCGGCAAATTCGCATACCAAACCGTTTTCTGCAAGATACCTGTATAGTTTCAGCGCGTTTGTGTCCCTTATGCAGATACGGAACGGGTCCTGTATATTATATTTCGCTATGGAAAAACCCATATTGCCGAGAGAGTCTTTCACATCGGAAACTCTGTCATGCAGAAGGTCGAATTCACCGTGATTTCGGCTTATATAATCGAGACAGGCACAGATGGAGGACATGAGAATATAGGACGGACTGGTGGACGCGAAAAGCTTCATGGCTGAGAGCAGTTCCCGTGTATTGAAAGATATGTCGGAATGCAGCAGGGCGGTGCCGGTCATGGACGGCAGCGTTTTGTGCAGCGAATCCACTACAAGATTGGAACCTTGATTATATGGGTGTAAAAGTCCGTCTCCGTAAAATGCGAGATGTGAACCGTGGGAATTGTCGGTTATCAGGGGGATATCGCCCGGAACAGCGGAGCGCAGAACGGCGATATCGGTCATCTCGCCGTAATAATCGGGAGAGGTGATGATTACGGCTGCAGGATTGTATTCTGCACACAGCCGACTGACCATATCGTTGTCGC
>JAQVWU010000358.1 GCA_028709565.1 Eubacteriales bacterium | reverse complement strand
AAAGCAAGATTGATTGTGGAAATGTGGAAAATCAGAGATTTACCACATTACACACAATACTACTACTGCTACTTTTCTCTGATAATCTTCTAACAGAACAATTTACACACAAATTAGGACTTGACACCCGAAGTTGGATTTACACAACATAATGTAATGTAAGGAAATAATATTATGCTTAAGTTTTTCAGAAAACACAGGATAAAAAAATATACAAAGAGTGCCGAATCATACATCGTTATCCATTAAAGTTCCCCCAGAAACTCAGGGATCAGGTATTGCCTGGGGCCTACGAATTATGACAAACCCACTGCATCCGTTGAGAAGCGCGAACCGGCAATAAATCACAGCGTAAGCAGGTGCGAAGATAAACTCAAGGCTGATGACACCCATGGGCAGAACGCAAAAAACATATTTTACAGTTTGCCCGACAGTTATGACACCGATGTGATATCAAAGGTCATAGATAGTTTTTCGAAATCCGATAATCCGGCTTTACTGTTAAAAAGTCTTGATAAAGCGACAAATCGCACTTTTGTTGATTGTCTGATAATGCACATCGATTAAAAAGGCCTGAAGGAGCGATCCCCTTGCCGTCGGCGCGCTGGGCTATTTATATATTTATGGTTCGGGGACCGAAGCCGATATTTATAAAGGGTTTGAGTTAACCAAAAAAGCCGCCCGCCAAAACGACCCCGGCGCGCTGGAGACACTCGGAGACTGTTACTATAACGGAACAGGCGTTGCGGTAAACCGGGAGCTCGCCAAGAAATATTGGCTGAAATCCGCCGGGGCAGGCAATGAAACTGCCGTCAAACATCCGAAAACATATTTTAGCATGGATGTTAAAAGAAAAAATATTTAAACATTTCTTGCTATTATTTGTTATAATAAGTTGCAATTTGGTTTTTTATATGTTAATATTATACTTGTCAGGTATATAAGTAGATAATTGTAATGTAACAGGTGACAGGAATGAAATATGCTCATTTATCCGAAGATAAACAACGGTCGCAGACTGTAATGGCGCATCTCTCTAATACAGCGACGCTTGCAGCTGATTTTGCGGCACAATTTAATGCCGATGAATACGGCTATGCTGCAGGATTGATCCATGATATAGGTAAATATGCCGATCGCTTCCAAAAAAGACTCAACGGCGGCGGTGCTTATGAGCATTCATCCGCAGGAGCATTTGAATTATATAAACAGAACAAAAACGCGGCGATAATTCTTGCATATTGCATAGCCGGTCATCATACGGGACTGCCGGACTGCGGCGGGAATCAGGATATATCCGGCGAAGCCACTTTTATGGGTAAAATAAACAGACGCCGTCAGCAAGCCTGCGATTACGGCGAATATAAAAATGACATCGATATAGACAAAAACATACCGCAAAAGCTTCCCGATTTAAAAGCACCATGTCGCGACAGCTTTGCGCTTTCTTTTTTCACACGCATGATTTATTCCTCGCTTGTTGACGCGGATTTTTTGGATACGGAAGCTTTCATGAATGACGCCGATATAAGACATAGCACGGGCGGGCCGGTTGACAAGCTGTCTGATAAACTCGACACATACCTGAGAAAATTTGAAAACCCTTCAAATGAAATAAATCGTGTGCGAAACGATATATTGAACTCATGCATTTCCCGTGCAAATGATGAAATCGGCATGTTCCGGCTTACAGTTCCGACCGGCGGCGGCAAAACCTTGTCCTCAGCTGCTTTTGCCATGCGGCATGCCGTTGTTCATGGCATGAGAAGGATTATATATGTAATCCCTTATATTTCTATTATTCGTCAGACGGTTGATGTTTTTTCGCATGTATTTGGGACGGAAAATGTACTTGCGCACTACAGCACCGTTGAGTATAACGATGATTCTTTGGAAACAATGGACAGTAAACGTCTTGCCGCTGAAAACTGGGACGCGCCCATAGTGGTTACGACAAACGTTCAGTTTTTCGAATCATTATACGGGTCAAAATCTTCAAAATGCCGCCGCATCCATAACATCGCGAACAGCGTCATAATACTTGACGAAGCGCAAATGCTTCCGCGTGCTTTTCTCAAACCCTGTATAAGGGCGCTGACGGAACTGTGTGTAAATTATCGCTGCTCGACAGTATTGTGTACCGCGACACAACCTGCTCTTGACGGATTTATTCCGAATGATATCCGTATCAGGGAACTATATTCCGACACGCAATTTCTGTTTGATTTTTTCAAACGTGTTACATACCGGAACATCGGCAAACAAAGCGACGAGACAATATTATCGATGCTGTCACAAAGTGAACAGGTTTTATGTATAGTCAATAGCAGGGCAGGCGCTAAAAAATATTTCGGTGAGCTGCCTTCCGAAGATCGTTATCATCTTTCCACATATATGTATCCGAAACATATAGCCTCGACTCTTCAGACCATTAAAGAGCAATTGAAGCAGAATCAAACCTGCCGTGTTATTTCAACCTCGTTGATAGAAGCCGGAGTTGATATCAGCTTTAAACAGGTCTACCGTGAAATTGCGGGGGTGGATTCGATTATACAGGCAGGCGGACGCTGCAACCGCGAGAAACAGAATGACGCGTCCGAAAGTTTTGTAAACGTGTTCGAATCAGACCGGAAATTATACGGTATACTCAGCTCCGCAATGTTGTTTACAAAGCGCATTATCGAAAAATATGGCGATTTTACATCTCCCGAAGCGATAAAATATTATTTCGATCTTTTATATAAAAGTGTCGGTGAGAAGGATGAACTGGACGCAAATGATATAATAAAAATGCTGTCCGGAAAAAATCTGGCATATGATTTCCGTTCGGCGGATCAAGCGTTTAATATTATCGACTCCCCGACCAAACAAGTGTTTATACCTGTTGACGAAGAGAGCGGGGCGATAGCCGCTAGACTGCGTGCCGGAGAACGTTCTCGCCAGCTTATGCAAAAGACAGGCGGTTATTCGGTTTCGTTATATGAAAATCAATTTGACAATTTAAAGAGCGCCGGTGCTCTTGAATACTGGGATTATGATAAAAACCTTGCCATACTGCGAGATATGTCCATGTATTCGGAGGAAACCGGAATAGATGTCCCTGAGCACGGAACGGGTATTTTTGCATGAAAAGACAGAGAGGAATAATACCCCTCTGTCTTCACACAAACATAATATCATCGTAAATATTTCAATCCACGCCTGGCAGGCGACAATTAATTATAGCACGAATCCTAAAAAAATGATTAGAAAAATAAAAATATTTTTTAAACATATTGACAAACATAGCATTGCGAGTTATAATATCATCATAAATGAAAAAGGAGGGATAAAT
>JAQVWU010000031.1 GCA_028709565.1 Eubacteriales bacterium | reverse complement strand
GACCGTGGGATTCGCCGCGGATGCGCAGGGCATTGTCTATATTGTGGATCCGCAGATAATTGCCGATGTTCCAGGCATTGGAGGAGGCCGTTTCGGTATCGATGAGCCTCAGACCCGCTCTCCCGCCTTCCCTGATATATTCGGCGCCCGTTTCGTCTCGCAGCGATATCATCTCGCCGGTGCGGTAATCGAATTCGGCGCGTATGTGTTCATTCTCCAGCACATAGTTGCGCTTTTCATGATGGGTGCGCCCGTCGCCCTGATAGTAGACCGGGTAATCGCCGGTCATCGGGTTTTCGGTGAGGGCGACGGTGGTATACGAAAAGGCGGGCAGATTGACATAGACCAGCACGCGGAAATATTTGTGATCCCAATACTGCTGCAGGGCGCCGTCGAGCAGCTGGAATTCGACGGGACTGCCGGCGGCATCAATTACACTAATATAACGCATATCCCCGGTCCAGTCCCACACGGTAATCTCAACCGGTTCGGTTTTGTCGGCGCAGGTCGGATTGAATATATTGAATATACGGGTCCTGCCGCTGCCCCTCTCGGCGCGGGGCATGCCCCCGAAGTTTTCCACACCGTATCCGGCGCCGGCGCCCTCCGACTGGGAATCAGCTATATCGCCGTCGGCGGCGATGGCGGAGGTATCGATCTTTGCTGACAGTCTGTGCATGGCAGAAGCGTATTTCGACTGGGCCACCGCCAGCGAATTGGAATACAGTCCCATGGCGTGTTCGCGCGTATCCTGCACGCAGGAACCGGTGAGTATGTCATGGAACTGGGTAAAGAGCACATCCCGCCAGGCCTTTTCAAAGGCAAAGGGGTCGCTCTTGGAGCCGGTTTTCAGCGCGGCGAAGGCGTCCATGGTCTCGGCTGAGGTCAGCGTCCGTTCGCAGGCGCGGTTGCCCATCTTAATGCGGCTCTGGGTGGTATAGCAGCCGTTGAAGATAAAGTTGAGTTCCTTATCCACCACCGGCAGGCGGTCGCGCACCGATTCGGCCTCGGCAAAGAATTCGCGGAAGGTGCCGAATTTGATTTGGGGATAAACCGGCCATCCCATCATCTCAATGGCGCGCTCAACGTCCCTGCGGGTCGGTCCGCCGCCGTGGTCGCCCACGCCGTAGACGATCAGTCCGGTCTTGAGTCCCGCGCAGCGTTCGGTGATGTCAATCAGACCCGCCCCTATCTTGGGGGTGATGGCGCTGTTGTACCAGTATTGCTCGCGGTAGACCAAAACCTCCCTGCCCGACTGACCCCGCCAGCGGTAGAGCGCCTGTTTGCCGTCCAGCGCCCGGCAGTGATAGTAATACTTCACCCCGCCCTGCAGGTTGATCTCGGGCAGATTCGCGCTGTGACCGAAGGTATCGGGGGAGAAATCAACCTCCAGCGACGCGGGGTCAATACCCCAGTTATCGCGCATATAATTTTTAGTATATTTGATATGCCGCGCCATCGATTCCGTATTGGGCATATTCTTGTCCGTCTCAACCCACGCCGCGGCGGTAACCTCCCAGCGCCCTTCGGCTATGCGCTGTTTGATGCGGTCCATAAGTTCGGGCTCGAAATCCTCGACAATCTTGTATACCGAAGCCTGGGACTGAGAAAAGCAGAATTCGGGGTATTCGTCCATAATGTCAAGCATGGTGCGGAAGGTGGCAAGGGTTGCGGCCACCGTTTCATGCCAGCTCCACATCCAGTTCATGTCGATGTGCGCGTGTCCGGCAAGGATGAGTTTGTATTCCTTCGCCGTCTCGGACAGGGGCATGAGCAGCCTTTCCGCCTCTATGCAGGCGCGCCGGGTCAGTACCCCCTCACGCTTGCCCTCCAGTGTGAGAAATTCGATGGCGGCGTCGACCACTTTATCGAAACGTCCTCCGTTTGCCCCCGACAGTCTGATGCAGAACTCTATCTCCGCCAGGATGCGGCGGATGTATTTGTTGGACATGGTTATATGGGCCTGCTCCTCCCGGGGCATGCCGAAGGTCTCCTCGTACCCCATCATCTCACGGTTGCCGCCCACCTTCTTTTTAAGCGCGGAATATTTTTGCGCAAGTGTTGCCATTTTTTAATCCTTCTTTCTGGTTGTATTATCTGTTTGTGTTATCTGTCTATTATTGGCTTTTTTCAAACTCTTTGAGCGCTCCGGTCAGTTTGTCCAGCTGATTCTGCGCCGCGGGCGCGTGTTTGGCGAAGACCGAGGCGTATTCGCCGCTGCCTCCGGCGGCCGACGCGCGCAGCGCCGACATGAGGCCGCCGTAATCAAAGGAGAGGACGGCGTCGAAATACCGGTTGCTCAGCATAATGTCCAGCATCGCCATCGATTCCGCGTCCCGCAGACCTTTGTAACAGACCGTGTCGTAAAAGGCGTCGGACACCCCGCCCTGCGTAAGAAACGAAAGGGTTTCTATAACGCTGCCGATACGCCGCGTGTCGGCCACGATGTACGGAATGCCGATGACCGAGGAACCCCACGCCTGCACCGGCACGATATAGGAGCGCTGGTCCTCGTTGAGCTTGGGAAAGGGCAGCAGGCCGTATTCCGACCGTATATCCCGCATATAGGAGGTGGCGCGCAGTTCGCCCATGAAGAAGAGGGTGCGGTTTCCCCCCATAATGGTATAGCCGTTTCTCCAGGTGGTCTCCCCGCCGCCGGGGTTATAGCTCTCATCCTGGGTATTGAAGACATTGCCCCGTTGGAATACACGGGTCACCGCCTCAAACAGCCCGGCGTCGCGGTCGTCCGGCTCCCTTACCGACAGGACGCCGGCCTCGTTTTTTACTGTCAGCGCGCCGCCGCCCCCGACGATATAATATATAAAGATGTCCGAACCCAGCACAATGCCCCACATGTCCCTGACGTTCATCTGTTCGTCCCCGTCCAGGTCCGCCCTTAGCCCGAGGGATAATTCCGCGAGCCGGTCAATGGTCCATTGCCCGTCATGGGTCAGCCGGTAAAGGTCGGGAATATTATACGCCTCGGCCACCGTCTTGTTGAAATAAAGGGAGGCGGTGGCATATTGACTCATGATGTTGAGCGCGCCGGTGGCGTAATACTGGCGGCCCAGCACCGAGGTCTGTTCGTTGAGGTTTTGGTCCCACCAGGGCATGGCGAGGTCGACCGGCGGCATGTTGTTCAGGTCCAGGAACTGCCCCTGTCCCATGAGGGCGGGCGCGAAATAATTGGTGGTCAGCACCGCCTGATACAGGTCGTCGCCGGCGGCGGTGGACCTGAGCAGGGCGGCGGACATATCCGAACCGCCGAGAGAAACCTCGGTCAGACGGCAGTTGAGCAGGCTTTCGGCGACGGTATTGCGCTCATAGATGGCGTCGTTTAGGGCGGCGCCGTTGAGCGATTCGGTGTCCCAGATGTCGATGGTATCCCAGAAACCGTCGGGTTCCCGGCGGGTGAGAAAGAGTATATCGGCGCCGCCGAGGTCGGTGTCGTCGGGCACCGATTCGGGCAGTTTATGATCTGCATAGACGCTTTGTTCCACGCTTTCCCGCGGCACGCGCGCCCCGGGCTCACCAGCGCAGGCACCAAGGGCAAGGAGCGATGACAGAACAGCTATTATAATTCTTTTCATGTTATATATACCATACCCTTTACCCTTTCCCTTTCGGCGTTATATCATTTATATTATTTATATTATATTATATGGCTATGATAAAACATCCGGCTGCTTTTGTCAAGACTCTGTTGCATCGGCGCGGGGGAGGACGGTTTTCCCGAATTATCTGCGGGACACCGAATCCCAGCTTATGATTGACATCCTGCGGGACGGGCTGTCCTACGATTTCGGAGCCGTATACGCGGTCCAGCTGGAACGCGCCGGATTTATGGTGCGCGACTGCGTTTACAACAATCATAATTACGCCTCATATTACGCTGCAAACATAGCAAAATGGGAAAAAGTCCTCGACGCCTTTCTCGAAACGATAAAATAATATTCCGCCAAACTCACTTGACACCGCCCTTAATGGATGATATACTGTCAAAAAATACCGGAGGTATAAACGATGAACAAAATTACCCTGCGCCGCCTGTCCGTTCTTGCGCTTACAATCGCGATACTGAGTTTATCGGTCTCGGCTGTCAGTTATGCCGACAGACGGTTTGAAAAGGATTACGCATTGTACTTCGAAACCGCGCCCGTGTTTGACGGAGTTATTACCGCTGAAGAGTGGGGCGAACCCACACTGGTTCTCATTGACGACGGGACGGTTCCGTCCTCCTTTTCCATGAGGGTGAACGACACCGGCATTCTCGCAGACCCCTCCAACACGCCCGGCGAGCAGTGCTCGATATGGCTGCGCTGGGATAAAACCTACTTTTATGTGGGGGTTACATATCCGGACACCGCCCCCTTCCACCAATACGGCGATGGCAGCGGCGAGTTCTGGAACGGGGACGTCATCCAGTTCGGCACCGACTTCGGCGGCAACTTCGAGATACAGAATCTTGAGCCCACCGCCTCCTGGGGACCCGAATACAAACTCCACCTCTTCGCCGAATGCTCAAACGACAATCAGGACTACGCCTTCTCGTATAACTATACCGACTACAGCAAGCTCAGGTACGCCGTAAACAATGACGGCGCCGTCACCACCTATGAGACGGCCATTCCGTGGGAAGGTCATATCACCGACAATCCCGCCGGCATCAAAGACGGCAAGATTATCGGCTTTGCCTTCACCATCCTCTTTGCCGACGACAGCAGCGATTATTACGGCTGGCTCGGCTGGGGCGACAATATCTGCTACAACCAGCTGGACGAGTCCCGCGTGGGCAACAATCAGATTAAATTGTCCTCCGCCCCCGCCGTGACAATCCCCGAGGTCACCGAAGAACCGGCCGATATTATCGTCGCACCCGAGCAGACCGCCGCTCCCCAGACCGCCGACGCCGCCCCCGTCCTGCTTCTCGCCCTTGTCCTGTCGGCGATATATCTGACCCGCAGGAACAGGCAGAACTAATTTAACCGTATCAACATGATTGATTTATATAATTGCCAACAGACGGATATTAAATTATGCGAACAAAAAAATATATTATTATTTCTATTATTATGGTTGTTATGGTTGGAACCGTTTCACTGTATCGCCATAACAAATATAACTTTACCGTCGATAAATGGAACAGCATTTCAATAAACGAAAGACAGTCATTGGCAAGAGATTTTATAAAAAAGTATGGAAACAAGAATTTAAGCAAAAACAATATAATCGATATGCTGGGTTTTGATGTAGAAAGTTATTTGGGATTTCCGGTAAGACACAAGACAAGCAGTAATCTGGTATATGATTTCGGAGGTAAAAGAACATACTTTGCGTCCGGAAATATAGCGATGATAATAGAGTTTGATGAAAATGATACAGCGGTTTCATATGATATTGTAGAATATTCCTGGTAAAATAATCACCCGAAAGCTTTGATCTTCCGGGTGTCTTTTATATGCGTGTTTTTTATGATTTTATCTCCTGGGAATCGTAGGCGTCGAGGATGTCTTTGAGCTTGATTTCGGCGTTATCCTTGAGCTTGGCCCATTCCGAGGCGAAGTTTTGCTTTTTGCCGATGCAGATGTCCCGGACCAGGATATGCACGTTGCCGATGCTGAACAGACCGGTCCAGTCGTAAATTATATCTTTATATATGATATCGAGCATGAGCTTGGAGTTTTCGTCCCGGGCGATTTTTTCTCTGAGGGTAATGTTGAGCATGAGATCGCCGACCCCGGTATAGGATATGTACGCCATGGATTCCATTATCACGCCGGCCGCTTCGGTGTCGCCCGTCGTTATCGGTATGGCGACCCCCACCGGTCCGAAGCCGCTGCCGTAGGTATAGTATTCGGTCTGGGCCTCATCCCACTTGGGATTGGGCAGCAGGCCGTAGTCATCCTCCATATCGCGCAGCTGCGAGATGATGCCGTTCATGTTATAGGCAAGAAAGAGCGCCTTGCCGGTCTTGAACTGGTGTGTCTTTTTGACCGCGAAGGAATCAAACCCGGTCAGCGCTTCGGTGTTGAGGGTGATATCGCGGCTGCCGATAATCGTCGCCACCTTCTCTATACGTGAGACATTGGACTCCTCCCCGACAACGAAAGTCGGCACGCCCTCCCTCATCTCATCGTGTTTGCCGCCGACACCGATGAAAAAGGCGACGGCCGACAGCTCGTCGCTGATGACGGCGTAGAAATCCTCGGTCGTAATCTTTCCGTCGCCGTCCAGGTCCTCCGAACGGTCTTTGACGATTTCGGCAAAGCGGTCAAAAGTCCATTTCCCGTCGGCGGCAACGGTATACAGGTCGCCGATGCCGTAGTTTTCGGCCGCCGTGCGGTTATAGGCGAGAGCGCAGGGCGAGTAATAATAGGCGAGGGATAGAGGTCCTGTCTGGCACAGCAGTTTACCGTTATACTGCATGTTTTCGTATAGATATTGGCTCCACCACGGCCCGTCAAGCCCCAGGGACGGAACGGAGAGCAGGTCCTGCACATACCCGTCGGTTGCCAGCCTGTTAATGCTGTCGGCCAGCGACGTAATCACAAACTGCCACTGACAGTCATCGGCCAGAATCGCCGCCGTCAGGTCGGTGTGGAGCTGGGCGCGGGCGGCTACGATGTTGTATTTTTCATGGGTATAAACGAGACTGACATTATACATTTCCTGTATGGTCCTGTCCCGTTCATACAGGGCGTCCAGAACGATTTCTCCGGTGATTTCGGTGCCCGGCACGGTGGGCTGCTCGCCCGGAACCGACTGCGCGATGATGTGAAACTCCGCTCCCTCAAAGTCCCGGCTATCAAACATATCGAGATAATCGGTTTCCTCCGCTGTTTCTGCGGCGGCGGAAGTTGATGCCCCCGTCTGCTCCGCCGGCTCCGCGCAGGCATAAAAGCCGTAAAGCAGCGCTGCGAGTATGAATATGCTGACGATTCTCCTGTACATGTGCTCCTCCCTTGATTTATATTGTTATTGTAATTATTATTATACAAAACGGGGGGATTGTTTAAATATTACACCAAGATTTGTAATCTTAGTATAACAATTATATCATTTAATGTCAATAGAAAAAGCAATTGTTATTCAAAATCCTCGCGATGCTCGGTGAAAAAATCATGGTATACCCTAACACCCTCAAGCGCGGTCCAGCGGCGTTCTCGGATGGGAAGGGCATCGATGTCGTAAATCTTCGCGCGTCTGAGCGAGAGCAGCAGCGGCGAATGGGTGGAGATGACAAACTGGCATTTGTGATTGCGCACGCAATCCTCGATAAAATATCTCAGCTGCACCTGATTTGTCGGCGACAGGCTGTTCTCGGGCTCGTCCAGCAGACACAGGGTACCGTCGGCTATCGAATCGACGAAGAAGGCGAGGGCGCTTTCACCGTTGGATCGTTCCTGCACATTGCGCATGAGCCGCGAGCGCAGATACTGCGACTGGGTGGTTTTTCGGCTCCTGGCCTCCTGTGCCTCCTTCCAGCGCTCATAATCGTCAAGCCCCCTGAGGTTGTTGGGCTCAGCGTTAGCCGCCCTGGAGCGCTCGCTGACAAACTCGGTTATCAGTTCGCTCCTGCGGTTGTCAATGCCCGCGTTGAGCCTGCGGATGTCAAGCACCTTGTCGAACACGTCGTCGCTTGTGATAATGCCGCTTTCGTCCGAAAGCGGAAGGGTCAGCTTAAAGGAACACAGCTCCACGTAATCGTCAAAGAAGTCGCTGCGGTTATAGGGCGTTGTCCGCCGCAGTTTGAGCTTTTCGGCGATAACGTTGAGTATCGTAGACTTGCCGCTGCCGTTGTCGCCGTATAGAATGGTAATATCATCAAATTCCAAATCGGGCAGACCGCGCCCTCGGAACAAAACGAAGGGATAGTGGGAGGTATAACCGGTGCGGTAATTCTTTGTTTTAAAAGTCGGGGACAGCGCGTAGAAAAAATCCTCGTCCTCTTTGTCGGACAGCATATGAAATGACCGCAGATAAATCATTGATTCAATCTCCTTGTTTTTCGCAGCATTACTTATCCGTTTCTAAGTATTAAGACCGGCTATCGCCTTGTCTATGTCCGCTTCGGCTTTAGATACGGTCTTCTCATAGAATGACGTAAAATCGGTGCTGTTTTTTACCACCAGGTCGACAAAGCCTGACCAGATTGAACCGTAGTTGAAGGTTGTGCCCAGATCGGGAACCTTTGCCGTTTCGAATATTATATCCAGCATCTCCACCGAATCGGCGTCCCGCAGATATTTTTCGGTTAGCACCATCTCAAAGAACGCGGGGGTAAGGGTTGAAACCGATTCTTTGACATAGCCGACAGGATAAGCGAGGTTCTGTCAAGATCGGGAGCGTTAATCGGCACCCCCACAAGGGTCATGTCGTTGAGGACACAGATATAGTCTTCCTGGGCATCATCGTATTTCGGCATAGGCATCAGCCCCATGGAAACCTCGGCCGCCCGTATGCGCTCCGCCGCTATCAGCGATGTCACCAGGAAAACCGCCCGGTTTTCATTGAAGCACTTCTCTGTCGTGTTGGCGTGGTCGAGTCCCAGGGAGGTCGCCGTGTTTTTGTTGCCGTTGAGGGTCATATTGTCGGTGTAGTACACCTCGAGGATTTTTTCCAGCACCGACTGAGTCTTCTCGCTATACATGGTCAGATAGGGCATACCCTTCTCATCCTTGCCCGTGACATTAAGGCCGCTGCCGTAATACAGGGCTTTTGTGCCGGAATTGACAAGGGTTATACCATATTTATCCTCCCAGCCGTAGCTGCTGTCGTTGTTAAGGTCCTCCGACACACCGCTCGCCATCTCAATCATCTTGTCTATCGTCCACCTGCCCGAACGCACCGTTTCGTAGGGATTTTCCAAATCATAGTCCTCAATCAGCTTCAGGTTGCACATGATGTGGTACACATAAAAATCATCGCTGTAGATTATGTCGCCGGTACCGAAAAAGGCTTTGCCGCCGATGCTGAGTTCATCCATTGAGGCATGATTCCACCAGGGCATATCCTCGCTCCAGTAGGTCATGTCCCCAAAGTCCGCCATTTCACCCTTCATCGCCACCGGTGAAATCTGGGCTATCTGAGTGCAGAAGGCGTCATAAGCGTTGTCACCCGCTGCCACCATCTTTGAGACGGTGGCGGGTATTGCGGAAAATGTCTGGGTTTCGCAGGTAATATCTATATTGTAATCTTCCTCGACCGCCAGATTCCGTTTGAAAACCGAGTCGTTTATTACCTCGCCGTTTTCGGTCTCCACCCATAATTCGTTTCTGATAAAATGGTTGCCGGCAATGGGCTCCGGCCAGAGCAGCCCGAACTCATATCCGCCCAGGTCTCTAACGGGCAGTTCGGCTTCGGGTATTGTTTCCGCCTGCGTTTGGGCGGTATCGCTTCCGGTCAGCGCGGTTTCCTCGCCTGTCCCGGCGCAGCCCGTGATTAAAATCATAGCCAGAATCGTCAGCAAAATACGGGTAAATTTCATAATCGTAGTTCTCCGTGCAAAGTTTTAAATTTTGTCATTCCGTATAAGTTCCCTGGGTGTCCGGTATAAATACAGTATCACCGCGGTCACGAGCAATATTGCCAGCGGGCCGAATCTGTAAATATTTATAATCATGTCAACCGCGCTCCCCGGCTGAACGGTGTTGACGCCGTCTCCCGCCGCTGTAATGTATCCGGACGCCGACAGCAGTCCCGTCATAAGGGCGGCGGTCAGTCCCGCGGCGATTTTTGTGAAGGTGGAGGACAGCGCGTACATCAGGCTCTCCTGCCGGAGCTTGGTTTTCCGATATCCGTATTCCACCCCTTCACCCAAAAAGGCAAACAATACAGCGTTGAGCGGCGCGTATCCGATCCCGCGCAGGACGCAGCTGACAACGACCGGGGTCAGACTTGTAGGATTCGGAAAAAGCAATAACTGACCCGCAATCACCAGCATAATGCCGGCCAGTGACGCCTTGCGCTTGCCGAAGCGCTCAATGAGCCCCCGCGAGAACAGCATGACGATAACCAAAACGCCGGTTTCCAGAAAGTAAAGTCCGCTGTACATCCATGTGTCGTCGTGAAACACATACTTGCAGTAAAAGGGCAGAATCGTGCCGGTGACCGCGAACAGGATATGTTGCAATATCTGAAAACCCGCTCCGATCCAAAAATAAACGTTTGCCATTGCCGTCTTCATTGAACCGAAAATATTTTTCGGCTTGTCCCGGACGGGGGTTATAACCCTCTCCCGGCAGCCGAAAAAGCAGAAGAGCAGCAATATCACCGCCAATACGGCCCAAATCAAACTTGTGCGGACCCAGGCGTTTTTATTGTTTCCCCATAATTTCACCAGCGGAAGCGTTCCGCTGACGGCCAGCATTCTGCCCACCGACGCCAGGGTCATTCTCGCCGCGCTCAGCCGTTCCCCGTCGGCGGGGTCGGAGGTCATCACATACGCCAGACTGCCGTAGGGTATGTTGAGCGCGGTATAAACCACGGTGGTGCACAGATTATACGTAATAAATATATATATGGCCTGCAAAAACGACGTTGTGGCGGGAACGGTAAAGAGCAGCACTATGGAAAGGGCGTAGGGCAGGCTCATCCACAATATCCAGGGCCTGTATTTCCCGTATTTCGTATCGGTTCTTTCGGCTATAAACCCCATTACCAGCGTAGCGATGCCGTCAAGAATCCTTGACACCAGCATGACCATGCCTATAACGACAGGGGATATGCCGATATAATCGGTATAAAACAATGTCAGCACGGTGGACAGCATGCCGATGACGATATTGCACGCGGCGTCCCCGCTCCCGTATGCCAGCTTCATCCGCCGCGTCAGCATACCCTCTTCGGTGTTTCTCATAATGTGTATCGTCCTCCGTCAGCGCTCAGTTTGATTAATGATACCACGCAACTTTACGGTTGTCAATGAATAAACCCCGCTTTATTGCAGCGCGCAAATCGGAGGATAATATTCGAATAATATCCGTGGTGTTTTCAATGATATTGGTTATATTAACGGTTACTTACAATTATTTTTGGCGTTTTTTGTATTGATATAATAAATACTATATGATACAATTGACATATATTAATTTTATTTTGTAAGTGTAGACCGATGTGTCCGGTTAAGGAAACGAAAAACTGATTTCGGGAGATAGTCATGCATCAAAATAAATATGTATTTATAACACTATTATTAATTTGTGCAATTATATTGTCATGTTCGTGTGAAGATAAAAAGGTGACTGCCGATGGTTTAATTGATAAATACAGCAATGAGACTATAACCTCGGGGCAGAACTATGCCGATATCGCCGACTGGCTAACTCCGGAGGAGCAATACAGCTACAGAACAACGGATAACAGCGATAATATTGCAGATATCTATAATCCCATTTTTTTCGTGAAGAGTGACCGCATATATTACGAAACCCGAATTGATAATCTGATGTCTTTTTCCTATATCGCCCTGAAAACCGGCGAAAGTTTTTCATTATGTCCCGATCCGTTATGTGACCATACGCCTGAGGGGGGATGTAAATATCTTAGTCTTCATCAAATGATGTTTTCAAAGGAATCGGATGATGTGTTTTATTCCGTAAAAACCACACTTGATGAAGAATTAAAAGCACCTGTCAGCAGTATATGCCGCATTGATGCCAAAAAAGGAACCATAAACGAAATATTCAACGGCTATCTATCCGAGATCAATATCCTGCGTATGCTTACATTACGATTGACCGATAATAACCGGTTATATTTTACAGCTATCAGAGAAAAATCAAGCAAAGTTACAGACGGAATCATCGAGAGAGAATATGAAGAAACACTCATGTCTGTCAATCTTACTACATACGAGGTAAGTATAGTTGATAATAAATACAAAAACAAAGAACACGGCGAATACTTTTTTACAGACGGAAAATATATATATTTTATCGACGCTATAGTGGGACGGTTGTTTGCGACCGATATGAATTTTGAAAATGAAACAACTGTTTTGGAATATGGAAATGAATATACAATCTCAAGTTTTTATTATGATGCCGATACTTCAGAAACATACATTTGTGTACATTCGCGTTATATGATGGGATGGTCCGAAACGGAAATTGAGGACGGGAATATATATTGCATTGATAAAAATCTTAATTACAGTAAGCTTGATATGCCGTCAGATAAAATACTTGAATTTCAACTGACAAATGAGTATATCTACTATACCGTATATGATCCTGTTTTTTATGGTGAAACACCTTATGGCGTTCCATGTATGCGCGCAAACGGAAATAAAATTTACAGAATTCAGCGTGGTGATACCGCTGAAGGCGAACTTGTATTCGACGGACGTGAAAAATTACATTTCCGCGATTACATGGTCACGGGAGACTTTCTTTATATTAATTATGTTAAACTCTTTGAAGATCAAGGTTTTAAAGTGTTCCGTATAACAGGGCTCACCGCCCGGGTTGATATGGAGAATGATGCGGTTAAATGGTTCAATCTAAATAACGGAAGTGGTACATAATGCTTCTCGGGGGTGAGTTTATAAAACATATCATCCTCGCGCTTGGAGGAAAATATTCGTAAAACATTCGGGGCATTTTCAATGATATTGGTTATTATGATGATTTATTGTAATTATTTTTGACTATTTTTAACATTGAAGCAATAGGCATTCTATGGTACAATTGGTGTATATTGATTTACTATGTCAATTTACCTGTAACATGTATTTAAAACCTATAACTTTAATGTACAGCCAATGGCCACGGCTTTACATAATTTATATTTCGATATGATTGATAAGTATGTATACAGTACTTTTAGATTCTATTCCGCAAGGACAGCCGAATGTATCGGCGGCCGCGAAATGAAATACGGTACAACAAATGCGAAAGGATTGAAATCATGCAGCGTAAAAACATTACGATGCTCGTTTCGTTTGTTTTGCTGGCGGTGGTACTTTCGTTGCCTGTAGCAGCCCAAGCTCAAGCATATGCAAATGCATCGAGTGTATTTGCTTTTGCTACAGGTGATGGCTCTTACTATATTTCTGCAAGTGCCAGAATCAGCAATCTGCTTGATGATGACGGTGGTGTAAAAGAAGGAAATATAACATATGCAGAAGCAAGCGGATCTGCGAGCAATTTGTATAATGTTGAATATTATCCGGTTACATCATCTCGTGCTTCTGCTTGGGATGGTATTGATTATGCGTTTAAGAGTTGGCCAAATTAACAAAAAACCGAAAAACTTTTCGCCGATGATAAATCATCGGCGAAAAGCCAATATTTCAGGAGATAGTCATGCATCAAAATAAATATGTATTTATAACACTATTATTGATTTGTGCAATTATACTGTCATATTCGTGTGAAGATAAAAAGGTGACTGCCGGTGATTTAGTTGATAAATACAGCAATGAGACTATAACCTCGGAGCAGAACTATGCCGATATCGCCGACTGGCTAACACCTGAGGGACAGTACAGCTACAGTTCAACGGATAACAGCGATAATATTACAGATAACTATTATCCCAGATATTTCGTGAATGGAGACCGCATATATTATGAAGCTGAAATTGACAGTCTGTTATCTTTTTCATATATCACTCTAAATACCGGTGAAAGTTTTTCATTATGTCCGGATCCGTTATGTGACCATACGCCTGAGGGGGGATGTAAATATCTTCAACTTCATCAAATGATGTTTTCAAACGAATCGGATGATGTGTTTTATTCCGTGAAAACCGATATATCGTTTGATAAAGTACAAGCGCCTGTCAGCAGTATATGCCGCATTGATGCCAAAAAAGGAACCATAAGCGAAATATTCAGCGGCTATTTATCCGAGAATAATATCCTGCGTATGCTTACATTACGTTTAATCGGTAATAATCAATTAT
>JAQVWU010000030.1 GCA_028709565.1 Eubacteriales bacterium | reverse complement strand
ATAACACCTTTGCAATACCCGCTCACCGGCATGTCCGAAAGGGGTATGGCCGAGGTCATGACCTAAAGCTATGGCTTCGCTCAGGTCTTCATTAAGGCGCAGTGCGCGTGCGATTGTACGGGCAATTTGCGCAACCTCCAGTGTCTGAGTCAATATTGTACGGTCATGGTCCTCAGCAGGTGACAAAAAAACCTGTGTTTTATACATCAGTCTCCTGAATGATTTTGAATGTATGATTCTGTCCCTGTCCCGTTGAAATTCCGTTCGCAGAACGCACTTTGTGACAGGGTAATCCCGTCCGCGCGTGTTTACCGCAAGACAGGCATACGGCGATAATGTTTCTCTTTCACGGAGTATAATATAATCACTGATTGTATCCGCAGGCATCTCGTTCCCATTGGATGTTTTCATGTGTTTTAGCCTGTCTTTCTATAATATACGCAGTAAAATGCGATATTCCTCTTTTTATTACAACAATTTTATCGATTTTTATTAAAAGTAAATTTTACCGATTTAATGTCCGTCAGTTCTGTTTATCAAATCTTTTTCCGGTAATTTCAAGGGGCACCCTGCCTGAAGTCAACTCTGAGATTCTTGCCGAAAATTTGTCAAACACAGCGCTGCTTATTGCGAGTTTTAATGTTATATATTCGCCGAAATCGGTATTGTCATTTTTAATTCCATATTTCGGCATTTCGTGTTCGATTTTCTGATAATCGGCGTAATTACACCGCATTTCAAACACGGTATACTCCTCATAACTTATCACATGAGCTTTTTTTACTGCCAGCGCGGCAGCTGCGGTATATGCCCTTACCAAACCTCCGGCGCCGAGCAATACGCCTCCGAAATACCGCGCCACCGCTATGACGGCATCGCAGAATCCGCCCTTTCTGATAACATCGAGCACCGGTATTCCGGCTGTTCCCTGCGGTTCGCCGTCATCACTGTATCGCATTATATTTTCATCATGTAGCAAATACGCGTATACGACATGTGACGCTCCGGAATATTCGGAACGTACCTTCGCTATGAATTCAATCGCCTCGTCGGCGGTTTTGACGGGAGCGGCGCAGCCGATGAAGACCGATTTGCGTTCGGTAAATTCGGCTGCAGCCGCACGCTCCAGTGTCGTATATGATTTTATTTCGGTTGATACCGGGGTTTTCTTTTTGGCCATAATAATTTTTAAATCGTCTTAATTGGTTTATTATACTTTAATTTTATACTTTAATTTTATACTTTAATTTCATGGTTTTTCAGGTATTTTGAGAACATACCCATTGCCCTTTCGTCGGCAACCGCTTTTACGATAACATATTCATCTCCGTAATCAATTTCTGTTACCGTAGTGTTTTTATATATCGCGCTTATTATATTTTGTTCGTTGTTCGGTATCTGTAATATAACCGTCTGTTTGCCGTCGGTTACTATGTTTTCCAGCTTTGTTATCAGCTTGTCAACTCCCTGCCCTGTTGCCGCGGAAATATACAGCGTGCTCTCAGCCGGTATACCGGTAATCCGCGGAATTTCGGAAGCCGGTTTATCGCATTTGTTGAATATATACAAGACCGGTTTGCCCGCGGCGTTCAATTCGGCGAGCAGTTCGCGGGTCACTTCGGTTTGATTAATATAATCTTTATCTGACGCGTCTATTATGACAAGAATAATATCGGCAAAGGTCACCTCGTCAAGGGTTGACTTAAATGCCTTTATCAGATGGTGAGGCAGATTACGTATAAATCCTACCGTATCTGTCAATAGAATTTCCTCTCCGCAGGGCAGTTTAAACTTTCGCGTGGTAGGGTCCAGGGTCGCGAACAGTTTGTCTTCGGCAAGGATTGCGGCGTCGGTCAGATAATTCAACAGGGTTGATTTTCCCGCATTGGTATATCCCGTTATCGCCGCCTGTTTTATGCCGGAACGTTCCCGCCGGCTGCGCATAATCATTCTGTTTTTTTCAAGTTCGGAAAGCTGCTCACGCAGTGTTGTTAAACGGCGGTGCAAATGCCGTCGGTCGGTTTCCAGTTTGGTTTCCCCCGGTCCCCGCATGGCAATAATACCCCCCTCCTGGCGGGATAACTGCATACCTTTGCCCGTCAGACGCGGAGCTGTATATTCCAGCTGCGCCATTTCTACCTGAAGCTTGCCTTCACCGGATTTGGCATGCAAAGCAAAAATATCCAGAATAAGCATAGAACGGTCAATAACGCGAACATCGCCGCCGATTTCGTCCTCTATGTTTTTAATCTGAGACGGCGATAGCTCATCATCAAATATAACCAGATTAACGCCGTTGATTTTACACATATCGCTGATTTCTTTAACTTTACCCAATCCCACATAGGTATGCGGGTCCGGTTTATCGCGGTATTGTGTGACACGTGCCAGCGTTTCTCCGCCTGCCGTATCCAGCAGACGTTCAAGTTCGTCGAGTAAGATATCCGACTCACTGTCATCGGAACCGGCAACTGCGACAAGAATCGCTTTTGCTTTTTCTGTGTCTTTCAAAATTGCGTTGTTATTCACAAATATATATCTCTTTCCTGATTGTTTATAATCCGGCCTCTGCATTTGTGTCGGATTTAAATTTTGATTATTCGATTAAAAAAAGCGAATCCCGGGAAGGCAAATGCCGTGCAGGATGCGCTGTTTTTAAAATTATCGTTAAGATGGTTAAGATGGTTATGAAAGATCAGATTATTAAGTTTTCGACGCTCCGAGACGTTTCTTGAATTTGTCAACACGTCCGCCGGAATCAACGAATTTCTGCTTACCCGTAAAAAACGGGTGGCACTTTGAACAGACTTCGACACGAAGATTGTTCTTTGTGGATCTTGTTTCAACCTCTTCACCGCAAGCGCATCTTATAACGACTTTTTTATAGTCGGGATGGATTTTTTCTTTCATTTTAATTTAATACCTCATAAATTCCAAATACGGATTTTGCCGTATTTTTTATTATTATAGCAAATGGCATTATGGTCCATTTTCAATAACTATATAATTATATCATATTTATAAGATATTTGCAAGTGATTTTTACTGTTTGTAAAATTTTTTTTATTATATACTTTTCGCTTGAAAAATATGCATTGTATGATATAATAATCGCAGGGAGATGGTTTTATTTTTAATGCAGAAAAAAACACGCGGTTAATTAACGGAAAAACTCAACTGCGTAAAATTGACCTGGATGTACGTCCGCTGTTCCGCGAGCGCTTTGGCGACAATCCGCTTTCATTTTATAACTTTACCAATATATATATGTGGCGTCATATAATGAACTACAAATACGCTTTGATCGGTGATTCGCTCTGTCTGTTAGGCAGTTATCGGGGTGAACCGCCGTTCGCCTTTTTTCCACAGATTACAGAGGACAGCGAGCTTGATTTTTGCGTAAACGAGATTCAAAATCAATGCGATACCTGTGCTTTTCGTCCCTTAACCTCCGAAATGGCGGAAAGAATGAAAAGGATTTTTCCCGACTCGGTAATAACACCGCGCCGCGACCTGTTTGATTATGTTTATTCCACCGAACAACTGATAAATCTCACCGGCAGGCGTTTTCATGCGAAGCGCAATCATATTAACACATTTATTTCATTATATAATAATTATAAATATACATCTATTGGTCCGCATAACATCACGCTTTTACGTGAAGCGGTTGACAGTCTTTTTACCGAGCGGGACAATGAAGATTTAACGGATGAATACGGTGCCATATGCATCGCGGTGGACGCGTTCGAAGAACTCGGACTGAGCGCGGGGGTAATAACGGTCGACGGAAAAATCGCCGCTTATTCAATAGGTGAAAAGATGAACTGCGATACCGCACTCATTCACACGGAAAAGGCTGACAGAAGTTATAACGGTGCTTATGCGATAATAAATCGGGATTTTCTGCGAGCGGAATTTTCCGACACCCTGTATGTGAACCGTGAAGAGGATATGGGCATTAAGGGTCTGAGAAAAGCAAAACTGTCATATAATCCGATATATTTTAATGAGGTATATTCCCTTACATTGCCGCAATAGGGAAGTTTATTGACACGTAAAATCTATATTAAATTTATTATTTCAGGAGGTAATCATGTTAAAAGTTGCAATGCTGAGCAAATGGCATGTACACGCGGAAGGATACGCAAACCAGCTGCTGCAATCGGGTAAAGTCGAAATCACCGCCGTTTGGGATGAAGACGCCGGACGCGGCAGTGAATGGGCAGCACGCCTGAACGCCGATTTTGAGCCATCGCTTGATAAGCTTCTCGCCAGGAATGACGTTGAAGCCGTTATCTGCGATGCCGCCACAACCGCCCATCGTGATGTTATCATAAAATCCGCCAACGCCAAAAAGCATATATTTACCGAAAAAGCGCTGGCCCCCACGCTGGCTGAATGCGAAGAGATTAAAGAAGCGGTTATCAGAAACGGCGTTACCTTTGTCATCTCTTATCCCATGCGCGGTACCGGGATTATAAAATTTGCCCGTAAAATGATTACGGAAGGCGCCTTCGGCAAATTGTCTCTCGTTCGCATACGCAACGGACACAACGGTGTGAGCGGCAACTGGCTGCCCGCTTATTGGTTCGAGAAAAAAGACGCCGCGGGCGGAGCGATGATGGACCTCGGTTGTCACCCCATGTATACCCTGGCATATTTATGCGGAAAGCCGAAACGTATTACCGGTATGTTTACCGCTCCGTTCGGGTCCAAGGTTGATGAAAACGCCGTTGCCGTTGCCGAATTCGATGACGGTCTTATCGGAATAGGTGAAACTTCATTTATAACCTACAACTCGCCGGAAATGATTGAAATATACGGTTCAGAGGGTACGCTGATATCTACGGGCGGAGATGTAAAGTTTACCTCGTCGAAATTGAGCGGATATGTAGACGGATGGGTTAAGCCCGCCATACCCAAAAGCAACCCGAGTCCTTTGCTTCAATTTGTTGACGCCTGTATAAACGGGACCGGTTCCCCCGAAGGTTTAGGTATCGACGACGCGCTGGCTTTGACCGAACTGCTTGAGAACGCATATATCGGCGACGAAAACAACTCAATTGTCGTAAGATAATATATATCGAACGCCAGGCCGTCCCGTTGATTATCATATCCGGGACGGCTTTGTTATATGTAAAATCAATCGAGCTGCATTATCGCTTCGACCGTTTTGTCCAGTTCCGCCTGTATTTTCTGTTCGTATTTTGCATAAAAAGAAGCAATGTCGCGGCTTTTGGTTCCCGATATGCACAGGAACTGATAACTAAAGTCGGCAAAATTAAAAATATCGCCGGTATCATAGATCCTGTTTGAGAAGATCAGGTTCAGCATATCCTCCGATTCCTCATCGCGGATGGATTTACCTTTGAGGTTTATTTCCATATACGCAGGCTGCAGCGTATATTTGGATTCAGCCGAAAGGGCTTCGGC
The DNA here is from genome assembly GCA_028709565.1 of Eubacteriales bacterium. GTDB lineage: Bacteria > Bacillota > Clostridia > Oscillospirales > CAG-272 > JAQVWU01. Next base: position 8,476 of record JAQVWU010000030.1, on the reverse strand, counting down.
TATAATACCTGTCCGCTCAAGATCACCGGACGACGCGGGTACCGACATCAGTCCGGCCCAGTGAACGCTTACCAGATTATAATATAACGGCTGCTCAACGTTGTATTTGGGTATAGGCAGGATACCGAAGTTCAAATCAACCGAACGCAGGGCCGAAACGGACATAATAGTAAAATAACAGAACAATCCCTTGGCTTCCGCGAACATATCAAAAAACTCCGCTTCGGTAACACCGTCGGTATGCAGATTGAGATAGCCTTCATCATATATCAGATCGAAAATCTTTTCTACAACCGTGAAATTATACTCGCTTTTGAAGGTTATATACGGGATATCGTCATCATTCTTATCGGCAAACAAACATCCCGCTCCGCGAAACAATGCGCCCGTCGCGTCATGCCTGCCCATTATGCCGTATAAATCTTCCTTTGTCTGCTTTCCGTCACCGTCGATATCGGTTGTGACGCCGGCGCTCAATTCAAGCATTTTATCCACGGTCCATTCTTTATTGTCTACCGTTTCATACAGATTGGGCAGGTTGTAATCGGCCGCGAGGTCTTTGTTGAACAATACACAATAGGTCGCGTCTTTATCCATAATATTTATATCGGTGGCGGCCAGGTAAAGTTTATTATTTATGGAAAGGTCATCTACCGAATTTTGATCCCACCACGGATTTGAAAAATCTACATATCCGAGTTTATTCAGGTCGGTTAAATACCCTCCGGTAATAAGCGAGGGTACCTCATACAGGCGAACATAAGAAAGATCGTATACATCATCATTTGCCGAAACCGCCTTTTGAATGACGCTTTTAATCGTGCTGTATTCGGTATTTTCAATTTCAATATTAATATTATATTTTTCTTCAACGGTCAGGTTGCGCCGGTATACGGCGTCATTTATGCTTTCGCCGATTTCCTGTTCGGCATAAATGTCCCGATTAAAACCGCCGATAGGCCAGTCGGATATTTTATAATGAATTATCTTGAATATATGTCCTTCAAAGTCAGAATCGGGAAGTTCGGGACGCAGTTCCGCGGTGTCTCCGGTCTTTTCGACCGATGTAATATTTGTTTCGGTATAGGCCTTCGGTTCGGAACACGCAGCAAAGCTGAATGTAAATATAATTGCCAGGCATACAAAGACTGATTTTGATTCTTTTTTCATAACGACCTCTTTCTGTTTTACAGACTGCGTTTGTCTAAACGATTTATTTTATTATATCATCATTTACAAACCATTACAATATTTTTACAGATTATTATATTTTTCCTGTGCTGCCGGCAACTGCTCGTAATATTGACATATTCAAACAGATAGTTTATAATAATAATAATAATTTTAAAACTTTGCAAAGCAAACAGCGCCGTTCATCCTTATATATTTTCAACATAAAGTGAAGAAAGGTCTTATCACCGCATGAAACAGATTATCAGAATAACTGCGATACTGCTCGCTGTAATAACCGTTATACCCCTGTGTGTATCCTGCGGTTCCGTTCAGTTTAACGCCGCTGCCGAGGTTACAACGGCCAGAAAAAAACGTTATACCGAAACAACCACAAAAGCCAAAACCGAAAAAAAGGAACCGGCGATACCTTCCGAAACAGAATTACCGGAAAGCGCACCGAAAGAAGCCGAGGAAACCATAAAGGGTGAATTTGAACTTACAACGGCAAAACCGAAATATGATGACTATTCCATAATCGCCAACGGTACAACCTGCATAACCGGAACAACCGAAAATAACGCCGTTCTGACCGTATCGGGGAATACGTTTGAAACATTTACGACCACCGCGCAGGACAAACGTTTTTTCATATCCATAAATCTCAAAAAAGATGAAACCGACACCGTTTCAATAGTCGCACAGGCGAAGGGTAAAAATCCGTCAAGGGCTCTTACCGTAGATATAGAATACGAGAGGGGCGGTGTCGAGGTTTTTGTAGGTAAAGGTTCGCAGCTTCATTATCCTCAAACAAAAGCGGATTATCGCGGCAACGACCTTTTCAACGAAAGTCAGTTGAGAGCAATCAACAGGGGCATTGACAAACGGCTGGAAAACGCTCGTAAATACGGCAAAGAGACCACAAAACTGATATACTTAATCGCCCCGAATTGCCTTACCGCTTATCCCGAAACGGCGCCGGATGACCTGGCGGCGGAGAAGGTGTCGGTTAATTCCAAATTAAAGCAGTTTGCCGAGCTTATAAAATCCCGCGGCGACAATGATGTTTTCATTGTTGAACTCGAACAGGTCATGCTGGACAACAAAAAGGAAGGCAAGCTCTATTATCAGACCGACACCCACTGGAACACCCTGGGATCTTATTTCGGTTATTATGAACTTATGAATATTATATATAAAGATACCGGCAATGAACTGACCAAGCCATATGAACTTGACAGCTTTAATATTTGGAAGGACCTGGGCAACGGAGGAGATCTTGTGAACTTTCTGGGTGTTTCGCCGTCCGCAGTAACGGAGAATATTACCCACTGTTCTTTGGACCTCAAACGCAGCGCTGAAATTACAAACGAGGCTGACGGTTCGGTACGCTCCCGTGTTCAGAACGCCGCACTGCCGACCGCCGTAGTTATGCGTGATTCATTCGGCGCCGCTTTGATTGACCATACCAGCGAACAATTCAAAGAAATCCTTTATACTCCCTGGAACTGCGGACTGACAGGCGTATATGAATATATGAAGACAGTAAAACCCGATTATCTCATACAGGTAATGGTGGAACGCAGTTTGAGCGCTATGCTGGGAGGCTGATATCGGTTTTATGCGAAAATTGTCTGAACGGGTACGTAAAATATATGTTTAGAGTCGTTTTTTTGTTTTTTTCAATTGTTTTACAAAATTGTTTTTACTATTGATTTTTTCGGAAATTTAATATATAATAATACATATAAGATATATAAGATATATAATATTCATAAAAGACATCCGCCAATCTATAATAATTTATTGTCAACGTAATGTCTATACACCCAAAGGAGTCTGAAATGCCGGATATGTCAGAGAATGATAAGACCCTAACATTTTCATTGAAAGACGAAAAAGAACAGGAAATAAAGCGTATCCTGCGCGCTGTTTACGCTGCACTCAGTGAAAAAGGTTATAATCCCATTAATCAGATTGTCGGATATCTGTTGTCCGAAGATCCGACCTATATAACAAATCATAAAAATGCCCGCTCGCTTATCCGTAAAGTCGATCGTGATGACCTTTTAAACGCTCTTGTAAAATCCTATCTCGATCTGTAGTTCCGTCGCATGGAAAAACTGACATTAGGCAAAAGCGGAATAAGTGTTTCACGGCTGTGTTTCGGGTCGCTTACCATAGGACCCCTTCAGGCAGCCCTTTCAGCGGATGACGGCAGCAATGTGATTGCTCATGCCCTTGACTGCGGTATAAACTTCATAGACACCGCCCAGTATTATAACAACTACGAGTATATTCGTCTTGCTCTGTTAAAATCACAAAGGTATAATACCGTTATATCCACCAAAACATACGCTTACAACCGCAAAACAGCGGCAGCGGCAATCGAGGAGGCACGGACCGCGATTGACCGTGATTATATAGACATCTTCATGCTCCACGAACAGGAAAGCATATACACCCTGCGCGGACACGCCGAGGCAGCCGATTATCTGTTTGAAATGAAGGAACGGGGTATAATCCGCGCTGCGGGCGTTTCCATGCACCATATAGCCGCCGTGAACGGTGTGTGTGATGCATTTTATTCATATCCATTCGCCATAATCCATCCCCTGTTTAACATGACGGGATTAGGCATCGCCGACGGCGATATCAACGGCATGACATTGGCTATGCGCCGCGCGAAGGCTATGGGTATTGGCATCTTTGCCATGAAGGCTTTGGGCGGCGGGCATCTTTTTGCGGATGCCGGAGCGGCTTTTGACTTTGTCCTTGACGCTGTCGATGATAACGGTCTGCCGCTCGCCGATTCGGTTGCCGTGGGAATGCAGTCATTTGATGAGGTTGACGCCAATATAGCTTATTTCAATAAGCGGTCATTCAGTCCCGAAGCCGAAGAGCGGCTGCGTACTAAACGCCGGCGGCTGCATATTGAAAATTACTGTATAGGCTGCGGAATATGCGCCGAACGCTGCGGTCAAAAAGCTATTGCCGTTAAAAACGGTTTTGCGGTATGCGATGACAGGATTTGTGTTTTATGCGGTTATTGTTCGGCGGTATGCCCTCTTTTCGCAATCAAGGTTTTATAGGAGAAGGCTAATGGAATATCTCGGATTCTTTGCTCTGATGGTGTTGCTGATAATATTAGCGGCGCGGGAAGCCCTTAAAAAATAAATACTACGGATACAATTAATAAATGCGTCCGCAGCTTCTTTGTTTGATTTAAAACTTTAAAAACATATCGTAAATTTTGTAAATATTACCGGCACCCATTGTTATTACAATATCACCGTCACGCGCTTCTTTTCTTATATATGATGCGATATCGGTAAAATCGCTCATATAGAGAGCGTTATGCACCTTCTCGGAAAGACTTGCCGATGTTGCGCTTACATTGCCGCTGTCATGCTCCAGGTTTTCATATATATCGGTAAATACGGTTATATCCGCATCATCGAATGCTGCGGTAAATCCATCGAACAGTTCTGCGGTGCGGGACAGCGAATGCGGCTGAAATATACATATAATGCGTCTTTTGCCGGCTATGGTTCGCGCCGCCGAAAGGGTTGATTTGATTTCCGTCGGGTGGTGCGCATAGTCATCATAATATGTCACTCCGTTTTGTTTCCCTTTTAATTCAAAACGGCGCATAGCGCCGGTAAAAGCGCCAAGACCGGATTTTACCGCTTGAGGTGCAGCCCCGTTTTCCAGTGAAGCCGCCGCGGCTGCCAGCGCGTTATAAACATTATATTCTCCGGCAACCGACAGGCTGATGCTGCACACATATTCACCGTCATGAATTAAGTCGAAGTTTGCCATTCCTCCGTCATAGACTATATCACACGCCCTGTATTGTGCGTCACCGGCATTGATTGAAAAACCGATAAGACTGCCGTTGAATCCTTCAGCCGCCCTTCTCGCATTGACGCTGTCAAAGTTTATCACAGCCGTCCCGGCGATATTTATATAAGCGGTAAACGATTTTATATACTGCTCAAGGCTGTGAAAATAGTCCATATGGTCGAGTTCCACGTTGGTTACAACCGCCGTTGTGGGAAAAAAGGATAAAAAAGAATCGGTATATTCACACGCTTCAAATATCAGGCTGTCTGCCCCGCCCGAATGGTAGGCGGCGCTGGCCTGCCCTTCCCCCTTTAACCCGATAAATTCCGCGCCGCTTATAACTGTAGGGTTGAGTCCTGCTGCCATCATAATGCCGGCTGTCATGGATGTGACGGTACTTTTGCCGTGAGTTCCGGCAATGCCGATACGCGATTTATAATCACGCATAAACCGGCCCATATAAACCGCTCTTGTCATACTCGGTATACCCTTTTTGCGGGCAGCCTCGAGTTCAGCGTTCCCGGCAGCTATTGCCGCCGTATAAACGACCGCGTCACAATCGTTAATATGCGATGGGTCATGGCCGATATAAACTTCAATACCCATCTCGCGCAATCTGACTGTGATAGCCGATTCGCTCCGGTCGCTGCCTGTCACGATAAAACCCTTTTTATGTGAAAGAGCGGCCAGGGAAGACATTGATATTCCTCCTATGCCGATGAAATGCAGTTTACGAATGTCAAGCATATAATCCATGTGATATTTTACCTCTTCCGTGTGCATTAGTTTATGACGCCTGATTAAATATTTAATATTATTGATAACGCTATAGCTTTTGTTCACGCAGTTAAACATACCGTAACACTTCATTAATAGAAATATTGCTTTTACGATTTATAAACGTCACAACTCAACTGTATAATACTTACATCGGGTCATTATATTATATCTGACAGGAGGATTTTCCATGACAATCACTGACATCAAGGTGAGAAAGGTTTTCCGCGATAACGGTCCGATGAAGGCTATTGTTTCGGTAACCTTTGATAATCAGCTCGCGCTGCACGATATTAAGGTTATAAATGCCCGTGACAGATTTTTTATTGTTATGCCCAGCCGAAAAAATCCGGATAATACATACCGTGATATTGTCCACCCGATCAACGCCGAATTCAGGAATATGATGGAATCGGCTATAATTGAAGCGTATAATACGGAACTTGAGCAGCTTAAACAACTTGAACAAACAGAGCATTCCCCGGAAGATGACCTGTATCAGAGTAATTTCCCGGAATAATTTATATTGTTATTTTATACACCCCGATCTGTTTATTATTCAGTATCGGGGCTGTTTTTTATAATGATTTCCGGCTTGCGTATTTAAAACTACGATTCTGAGATAGAAGGCTCTTCTTTATTTTCCGTATTTTCCGCAGAGTCATTTTCGGTTTCCGGCGCGAATTCATCGGGGAGTGACGCTTTAAGGGATGTTACGGCAACCTCAAGCTGTTCCATTTCCGGCTCCTTTGTAGTCAATCGCTGCATCCATAATCCCGGTGCCGATAATATACGCGTGACGATATTGTCGTGTTTCCCGGCAATCATTAAAAACTCATACCCTATACCGACGATAATCGGCAGCAGCAGCAGTTTAGTCAATACGCGTAAAATTACGCTCTCCCATGTAATAAAGGGCAGCGAGTAGATGAGGATGCTCAGGGTCAGCATTACAAATATAAAACTGGTGCCGCAGCGCGGGTGGTAGCGGGAGAATTTGCCCGCGTTCTCGGGCGTCAATTCGGTGCCCGATTCATAACAGAAAATCGTTTTATGTTCCGCGCCGTGATATTCAAAGGTACGCCGTATATCGCGCATAAATGATATCGCCCAGATATATCCTATAAATATCAGCATTTTTATCAAACCTTCAACAAGATTTTTAAACCAGCCTATACCGCCGACAGCTCTGTCAATGAGCTTTGTAATCCAAATCGGTAAAAAAAAGAACAGAGCGAAGCCTAATGCAAGTCCCAGCACCATACTTATCGCCATGACTACATCCATTATGTTTTTGCCGAATTTTTCACGCAGCCATTTCTCGAATTTAGTCTCTTCTTCTTCGGCATCCAAGCCGAGCGCCTCCGCCGATATCGACAGCGTTTTAAAGCTGAGCTTCATCGTTTCCACGAAATTAATAATCCCGCGCAGCAACGGTATGTTGAGCATTTTATGTTTATGTCTGACTGAGGTAAACGCGCTGCCGGTTGTTTTTATCGTCCCGTCGGGCATACGAACCGATACGGAGTAACGCTTACGGCTTTTCATCATAACGCCTTCAATAACCGCCTGCCCTCCGACCGTTCCGATTTTACTGTCTTTTTTATTATTGTCTTTACCTGATTTATCAGTCTTATCAGTCTTATTTAAAATGTCTGCTTTGTTTTCGCTTTTTTGCATATTCAAAACCGCCTTTCGCAAACTTAAAACTGATTATAGCATATTTATAATATTAAAAATATAATTTTTTGTTAATAATACACGGCACAGGCGTGCTATTTTATTTGAATGCCTTTGAATGCCATTGTTTATATATGGCTTTATTTTAAAAAACATTCTGTGATTATTGACAATAACTTCATGTTATGATATAGTTTGTTTATTAACAAAAACGGAGGTTGTATATGAAAAGCCCGAATTTTTTCATACCCCGGCTAATTATCCTGCTGCTCCTTTTGGCTCTTTTGCTGCCCGCCGCCGCCTGTGCCCAAAACCCCGGCAATGTACCGTCCGATGTCTCCGCCGTTTCCGCCGATACGGAGGCTGAGGAAGAGGAGACCATACTCGAACCCGATCTGCCGGATATAAAATTCGACGGCGTCGAATTCAGTATACTCATCTCATCAAACGAGGAAAGGGGAACGGTCAAAAACGATTTCGCCGCTGCCGAACAGAACGGTGAATCGATTAATGATGCACGTTTTATGCGTAATATTGCCATAGAAGAAAAATACAGCGTGGATATTGTCGATTACCCCGTAAACGTCGGTCACAACGGTCCGGGACTTGCCGCCATAAAGAAATCGGTAAGCGCCGCCGATTTCGCGTATGACGCCGCGATGATGGCCGGATATGATACCTGTGTTTTGGCTTACACAGACCATCTGATTGATTTATATACACTTGAATATCTAAACCTTTCACAACCCTGGTGGGATCAGAAGGCAAACTCGGATCTGACTATTACAGGTAAGATGTTTTATACTACAGGCGATATCAGCACCGCCGATAATGACGCGACCTACGCCGTGCTTTTCAACAAAAAACTGGTCACCGATTATAGCCTGAGTGATTTTTACGATTTGGTCAAGCAGGGCAAATGGACAATCGATCGTTTTATCGAGGCTGTCACGCAGGTTCATTCCGACCTGGACGGCAACGGAGTATACGACACAAACGATTT
>JAQVWU010000357.1 GCA_028709565.1 Eubacteriales bacterium | reverse complement strand
ATATTTGCTGGTTTTTATTTGCTGAAAATGACATTAGCTCCGCCTCCATGATGAGTGATTTAATACCATTATTATATCATAGATTGCGGCATAAATCTACATTTTTAGATAAACAATACATTATTTATTGCATTGTATCTAAATTTTCAAATGGGGTCACTTTTGACACCCACAACAAAAATAGAAAATAGAAAATAGTAAATAGAAAACAGAGGGGAGAACAGGTCATGCCGAGAGGTAACGGAACCGGTCCTTTGGGAAGGGGCGCCGGATTTTGCGCCTATCCGAAAAAAACACGGTTCATGAACCGTCAGGGTTACGGATGTATGTTTTGGTTTTTGGGTCTGCTGACCGCATGCGCTTATTTGGTTTATCGGTTGGCAACGATACAGGATAAAGATTAACGTGAAAGGTGGTGATACTATGCCAAGAGGAGACGGAACCGGACCTATGGGAATGGGTCCAATGACAGGGCGAGGCGCCGGCGTCTGCGCGGACTTTGACGCACCGGTATACGGATGCGGTTATGGCAGAGGCAGAGGCAGAGGTAACAGGCAAATGTTTTGTACGGGCGTCCGGAATAAAAACATAGCTTATGCGTCCGACACCGACCAAAGAGAGCTTCTTGAAAATCAGGTGAGTCTGCTAGAAAATCGGCTTCATGAGATAAAAAAGCGTCTTGCAAGTTTCGAGGGCGGCACTGAAGAATAGCCCTGTTGGGAATGCGAATAAGGCAGGTTAATACCTGCCTTATTCGCATTAAGTATAATCTTGATTTATTTGTTTAAAAGTATCTCTTTTTTGGTTATTGCATAGGCAGCCAGTGATATTACCGAAGCAATCACCGCTATGATACCGCCGTCGGCTGTCTGCGGTGCTGCCGGTTTGTCAGCGACAACGACCGGTGCGGCCGGATCCGCGTCGGGCTGAATAACTTCCGCCGGCGTATCGACAATAAACGCGCCGTTTGCGTAATGTTCGGTGAAGACTTCGATTTCACCGAATCCGATGTTGCTGCTTTCACTTTCCGTGACCGTGACTGTAAAGCTTGATGTGGTTACATCCGGAATATCGACATACAGCGGGCGTCCGGTTGGGTCCAGTCCGCTGAAATCGACGACGGTGCCGTCGCCGCAAGCAATGGTACCGGCAATTGCGTTATCACTCGTGTTATACCGGTCATAGAGCACAACCGTCCCGATTTTTATGTCTGCCGGCCATGTCAGCATTATGTGCGGATTCGGGTCTCCCGCTGAGGACCACTCACAATTTTCATATGACATAACCTCAAAATAACCGTCGAACAGGTTGGCCGGTGTATACCAGCCGTCAGTATAGTATTCGTGATTCCAAACGTCGGAATCGCCGTCAAAACCAACCGATGTGGCGGTTGCCGACGCGGCGGAGCGGGCGACATTGACACCGTTTGCATCGTAGAATTCCGCTTCGGCGAGACCCACGGACAGTGTGTCTTCATCCGATTTAACCGAAATTGTGACGGAGGTGACGCTGATGGGCGTATCGAATTTCGCCACTTCGGTAGCGGCGCCGGCAGGGTCAAGGACACCGAAATTTACAGATGTGCCGTCGGAAAAGGTAAGGGTGCCGCTGACTACATTTTCCGTCTCCGACGGAAGATCATACAGCACAGCGCGTGAAATGCTTTGAGCCGATGACCATGTAATGGACGCGCCGGCTTCCGATTCATAATCGGTAACCCAGAAAGGATAACGCGCGTCGGGGGTAATTATTTTGCCGTCTTTGACAAACGCGGCGTCATATTCGGCTGAATAGGAACTGACCGCCTCAACTTCAGCCTGCGGCGCGAGGTTTTCAACAGCCGACACATAGGTCGCGAGCAAAAACAGCAATGCAGTGATTAAAACAATTGATCTTTTCATTAATTTTTAATCCTCCATGTATAAATAAAATCTTCTCTGCCTTAATCTTCTCCTGTCTTGATAAATTTTTTCACATTGATTTGCATTAACAGTAAAGCCGGTTACAGCATGTTATATACGTTTATTTCGTTTTCTTTTTCGCGACGACGGCAAGGCTCAGAATCAAAACGGCAGCGGTCAGCGCGGCTGTGTCCGCGGTCGCGGGGGCTGCTGAGACAACTTCTTCTGCGGGTGCGGGTTCCGTGACTGCCGCCTCCGTTTCAGCTTCGGTGACTGCGGGGGCGGCTGCCAATACGACGGTGCCGTGTTCAAGGGAATCTCTCCAGCCGTGACATGGTGTTGACGCCCAGGTTACCAGTCCATCTCTGCCGCCGCCGGAGTTATCGTTGATCTGAACCTCCATGGAAGCCACATGTCCCGCGGCGACCTTGAGATCCTGCCATGGTACGGCATATTCGGCTGTATAGGTTGTACCGTTTACAATCATCGCGCCCAAAAAGCTGTCGGCAACGGCGTTGTATAGATTGCCGAATCCGCCTTTGGTACCGTCGGCCAGCACACGGACGCACCCCGCATAGGGAACATCGCCCGATATATTGGAAGAACCCGTAAAATCTCCGTTCATGGTAAGTCCGAGTTCCGCGCAGTCGTCGGTGTTCTCACTGCCCGCGGTGGTGGTGATGACCTCAACACCGTGTTTATCGACCTCGATGAGTACATAAAGGTAATTTTCATCCCACATGGTGCGGAATTTGCCCGTGGTTTTTGTTTCGGAAGGGATTACTTCTTTATCGACAAGTAAAATCTCCTGCTGTTCGGCAGCAAGCCAGGCATCGTCAACCTTTCCGTCGATCACGACGGTTCCGTAAGCCGCGTTTATTTTGGCATTTGAGGCGGCAACAGAGGGAAGGGACGTAATGACGCACAGAATAACAAGGATAACGCATGCAAGAATCTTTCTCATGATTAAGCCTCTCTTTTCTTTTTTTATTTTATGTACATTATACGCCATGTCAATGAATAAGTAAAGACTTTATATAGATAAAATTTTAACTTTGTCGAGGAACCATGCTTTTTTATTATACTGTATGGCGCAATCAAAACATTATTATCGCAGACACGGAACTTTCGTATTATTTATCTTGCCAATGCAAACATCTTATGTTATACTGAATTATGCGTATAAGCAAATTTAAAATACGATCCAACGTTAAAGGAGCAACAATACATGAAAATGCGGATCACAGCGATACTTTTATTGGTTTCCATACTTGCGGTAACCGCCTGCTCGGATAAGACGCCCAATGACGCGGTTCTGACAACGGCGCTGTCCGAGGAAACCATACCCGAGGACGTCGACTCGCTGGCCGAACGCCAAAAGGTGTCCGACGGTATTGAGACCGAAGATTTTGACGGAAAGAGCTTTCATATTATAGGCGACGACGCGTGCACCGACT
>JAQVWU010000029.1 GCA_028709565.1 Eubacteriales bacterium | reverse complement strand
TATAGCATATGGCTACGGTTTTGTCAATCGGGGACTTTGAGTATAATCAATCTTTCTGCTATATCACAGAATATAGTCGGTTATGCAATCATACCAATGAACATAAATTTCTCCGCTTACAGCAATGTGTTCGTTGTCGGGCAATATTTCCGACCACTTTTTTCCTTCGTTGTATTTCCATCTCCGGTCATCACGATTGAACCGGCGCCACAGAACCGTGCGCCCGTTTTTGTCGATATATTGTTCGGTAAACGCGCCGTTCGGGTAATACTCCGAGGCAAGAATCGTTTGGTATAGTCTGTCACCCATTGTTACCGAATAACTGCCTACGACATCAAAGCAATGCTTTTTATCGGGAACCGAATATCCGCCGGCATTGCATTCGATTTGTCCTTTTTTTCTAAGCTGAGTTTCAACCCCGCAGTTGTCCTCTCCGAATCCCCATTCATTTAAAAACGCGTCTCCGTCCAGAAAAGTCAGGTAGCGCTGAACACCGTCTTTATCAAAATAACGCTCGCCAAGCCAGCGGCAATGGGTATCGGTCAGCTGTGCCATATAGAAATGTTCTTTATTATTACAGCTCCTGTTTGTAAAAACAGATTTGATTTCAACCCCTTCTAGCTCGTGGAGTATAATTTTACCGGTAACGGCGGAAAAGACCTCTTCCGCTTTCTCCCGGGACGGCAGATCATAACTTGCCCATGTGATTTTTTCACCGGTTTTCGGAATAATAAACCAGTTAGAAAGTTCTTCAAATGTCACGGAAAACGGCGCGCTGTCCGATTTTTCAATAGTATATGCCGGCAGGTATTGGGGTAGTTTTTTCATAGTGCTTTCTCCTTTCGTCTTTGGCGAATACGGATAGATTTCCCTGAAGTTTTCCTTGGCGGTATGCAGACGGCTCTTTACGGTACCCACAGGGATACCGAGACATTGCGCGATGTCCCTTTGCGGCATTTCACGGAAAAAGAACAGATATAGAATCTGTTTATCCTTATCTCCGAGTCTGTCAAACGTTTCGCTTACGGTGTTCGTTTCGGTAACACCCATACGTCCATATGACAGTTTATTCTCAGATATTGCGTCAAGCGATATCTCCATCGCCCTGGCCTTCGCCCGGAAATAATCGGTGCATTTATTGCGGGCAATACTGAGTATCCACGCTTTGAAAACACTTTTGTCTTTCAGGGTATAAAACTTTTGACTTGCGGTCAGGCAGATTTCCTGAAATATGTCCTCCGCGTCGGCTCTGTTCCTCAGTTTGTAATTAACAAAGCGCTCCAAAGCATTTCTGCAGCCTTCAAGCAGCGTTTCAAATTCATCCATGTCGTCACCTCCTCGCAATTCTATTATCGCTTTCATATATAAAGACGGAAAAAAATACCGAAAGGTTCACTTAAAATATTTTTTATAATTTTTTTGGTTATCCGTAATTACGTATTGACAAATTTATTAAATCGTGCTATTATGGTATTACGCATTAGCGTAATATGATAACGGGAGAATTGTTATGGAAAGAGATTATGGATTTGAAATTGATGCTTTGAAAAAAGAACTGCAGGATATCAAGGATCTACTGACTAAAGGTCATACTGCTGATTCATCAACAGCCTGCAAGAAACCGCATAAACGTGTCGGACATATCGAAAAGATGGAGCACATGCACCCGGACCCCGCCGTCATGTCCATTCTCGACAGGTTGGAGAACACATGCGGTTCAAACGGCGATAACGGCCGTATCACCTATTTGGGCGTATTTGCATCCGGGAACAGGCAGTCCACATGGATTCGCAATGAAGTTAACACAAACGACCTGCTCGCCCTGATTGAAAACAAAATGGCGGAAAAGGTGCTTGCCTGTATCGGCAACAATGATCGTCTGAATATTCTGCTGGCGATTCTGAAAAAGCCCATAACGGTGGCGCAGCTTGTTGAGGAATGCGGTTATAACTCAACCGGGCAGGTATACCATCACCTTAAGCCCCTCATTGCCGCCGACCTGGTTAAAGAGGACAGTGACAATGAAGGCAAAGGCTATTATATTGTACAGCCTCATCGCGTGCAGGGTATCATTATGCTGCTGGCCGGAATCAGTGATATGGTGGACCCTCAATATTCACAAGGCAACTGGAACGACAGCAATACTCCGGAAAATTAAAAAATTAACATAAAAAAAGACAAAGCTGTCAACACAAGGAAGCCGGGGCGGTCGCCGGGGTCCTTTGGCCGCAGTCTGCTCAATACAGCCCTGTCAATATTGAATACTCATCCCGGGAATATCGCGCTGCGGCTCCCCGTCTATGGCTAAGTCCCAAATATTAAAAAGATAACGCTGTCAGGAGCAAATAACTCCATACACGCAGCTCAATACAAGATGTATCCGCTTTTGAGATTTCCGGAACATGTAACAGGTGGCTACATTTTTTGAAGAGGATGTAGCGCAAAATGTATCGGAAGAAAACAGCCATTTTAAATACTATTCGAGGCATTTTTATTGCCTGCTGCATATGACTACATAAAATTTATATAACCTTATATATAGATGATATTCAGCACTTGTAAAAAAATAAAAAAATAAATTAAAAAATATATGCGTTTTACCCCACCTGTATAGAATTTTAGTAGCATATGTAACATATGTAGCGGGTGTTGCAAAAAAAACTGTATGAATAGTCCGCAATTTGCGTGCATTCCGTTCCGATTCAGTTCCTTTAAGATCTCCAGAATTTCAACCGCGTTTTTTCATCAAGGTTGAGTTTTATGTCTCCATAAGTTTTTCAGCGCCGTGGTTATAATATACTTATAAAAACCTCAATAAGCGCAAAAAAAGCCCTTAACATCAGGCTTTAACTGTTCGAATTCTGTTTTGCGGTGTTAACGGAAGATATAAGAAGCTTCTTTACTTCAATGCAACGATTATCCGCTCCGATTGATGTACCGGAGCGGATAATTTGATTTGTCAGAACGGTTTCGCGTCTGCCAGATTTGATTTCATGGCTGGCATTTATTGTTTTTGACTTTACAAGCAACCCACTGTCAGACATAATATCTCGTTCCTTTCGCAACTTCCAAAAATTTGCGAATGCGCCGGTTAAGTAATAGTGAATAGTGAAGAAGCAAAAGGTAAAAATTCCCGACTGCCTGCGCATTCGGGAATTTTTGGTGGGGGAAGGTGGATTCGGACCACCGAAGTCACTGACAACAGATTTACAGTCTGCCCCCTTTGGCCGCTCGGGAATTCCCCCCCGTTTGAATATTAGGTTTTTGCCTGCGCTTTGGCGCTGGAGCTGGTGATCGGAGTCGAACCAACAACCTGCTGATTACAAATCAGCTGCTCTGCCATTGAGCCACACCAGCGTGTCATTTACGCCGTTGTTCCGCGACGTCTTTTATTATAACATACAAGAATCTGTTTTGTCAAGGCTAATTTTAAATTTTCCTCCGTTTTTCTTCCGTTATATAAAGATAAAAGCGCAAATATTATCCGGCGTCACCGTTTTTGTCGTTTAATCGTCTTTTACGGCATAATTTTATACGGTAAAGACGGAATCAGCGAAACCGGCTTAATCGGTAAAACGAATAGCGTCATGACTTTTTGAGTTGCAAAACAAACATCCATTTGATATAATAAACATATTCTTTAAGACGGTCAGAGAGGGCAAAACATGTTAAAAATAAAAAAGATCATAAGCCATCCTTATACGCCTTATATGCAGTTTCTGTTCGTCAGACCAAGGTTTTGCCCGCGGTGGCACTTCTCAGCTTCCGCATCCGACTTCCTCCGGATTCCACCTCACGATGGACACCCTTGTCTTCGGCTAACAGTTCCTACTGCCAAGTCTGCAGCGGACTTTCACCGCCAAGTTATTACTCATGCCGAGCACACACATTAAAAAGGACCGCGCATGCAGTCCTTTTTATTTATTATCGCAAAATCAATCGCCCAACGCCAACTTTTCGAAGTCAGTGATAAATTTATCCATCGCTTTTTCGGCGTTGGTGGCGCGTTTGGCCATAAACGAACCGAAATCCGGGTTGTTGGTCATTGTCATGGTATACAAATCCCAGGACAGAGACCCTATATCATACAGCTCGCCGGTATCATAAACGCGGTTCTGCATGATGATATCCAGCATCATGGTAGATTCGGGGTCGCGCGCGATCTTTGTGCCCAGGTTGGTTTCATAGTAGGCTTCAAGCAGCGTGTATTTCGATTCGCCTGACATGGCTTCGATTATTACGCCTATTGTCTGCGGGTCAAAGGCGCCGCTGTTCGGTATTGCCACCGCGGCTCCCGTGTAACGGTTGACGGTATGATAAAAAGATTCCTGTGCTTCCTCATATTTGGGTATGGGTATTATACCGAAATCGGTGACCATGTTGCGCAGCGTTTCGACGACGCGCATTCTGATCCACATCATGAGCGCGCGGTCCTCGGAAAACATTTTTGTCTGGAGCTGATATATGTCCTGTTTGCCCTCCAGATGGTGCAGGTTGATAACCACATCGTCACGGTACATGATTTCAAACAACTTATTGAGTATTAAGTAATTCTTTTCATCGCCCAGCGTCAGAACGGGGATTCCTTCGCTGTCTATGGTTACAATACGTCCGCCGCCGGCGTGCAGATGGGATACAATGGCATCCCGCTGCCACAGCAGTCCGTACTGATCTTCAAGGTCCGCTTTGCCGTCGCCGTTGAGGTCCTTTGACGCCGCGGTTATCATCTCGTTCATCTTGTCAAAGGTCCACTTGTTGTCAAAGACAAGGTCGTATGGCAGGTCCATATTATAGTCGGTGACCATCTTTTTATTAAAAACCATGGCGGAGGTCGAGTCGTCGTCCAGGATAATCATGTCACCGGTGACATAATAGAGCTGGCCGAGTATGGTCGCGTTGTCAATCATCATCTGGTCATACCAGGGTTTGGTCAGGTCCATATACTCGACGTTATGCAGATTTACAAAATATCCGTTGCGGACGGTGGATTTTATGCTTTCAATGCGGGGTGTGACGATATGATAATCATCGGTACCCGCCTTTACCAGCTTCTGGACCGCCACGTTTATATCGGTATTCTCAATACCCGTTATTATAACATCAAACTTTTCCTCAACGGCCAGATTGCGCGCGTAAACAGCGTCGTTTATAACCTCGCCGTTGGGGGCATCGGTATCGATATCCCGGGACAGCCAGTCCTGCCAGTCGGTGCCTCCGACCGGATGCATGGCGATTCTTATCTCCATACCGTCATATTTTTCATCGGGCAGATCCGGATAAATACGGGGTTCCTCCGTTTCCTCCGGTTCCGCGGTTAAAACAGCTTCGGTTGCCGATTTTTCATCGGACACCGGGTCCGAACAGGAGGTAATTAAGGTTACGGCAAGAAAAACAAGTACGACAAACTGAATCAACATTTTTTCGGCGCGCATTCAAGTCACTCCTATATTAATTATTTTACAAGTAATTTTCATAGTGGCATTCGATATTTTAACACAATCAATTAACAATATCAACATCGATTATTAATCATTTACATATTATTTACATCGGATGCGTTCCGCCGACTTAATATTTTTACCGGATCATAATAAATGTTTTATTTTACGCTTTATTTTTTTATACTTAAGTGATATAATATATATGTACCCGGTATATTTGGATACAAACATAATGAAAGGTGGAGTTGAGCTGTGAAAATAACAACTGTCGGAAGGCAAATGGACGTTTCGGAGGACCTGAAAGCCCTGTTTGAAAAGAAACTGCGCAAATTCGACAAATTCTTCCGTGATGACGCCAAAGCCTACATTACGTTGTCCAAAAAGCGCAACCTGGAAGTACTTGAGCTCACCATCTCAAGCGGCGGAACACTGTATCGCAGTGAAAAAGCAAGCACAACCTTCAACAACGCCCTCGATGAGGTTATCGAGGCAATCGAGCGTCAGATACGGAAAAACAAAACCCGTCTTGAGAAAAGGCTGCGGGACGGAGCTTTTGTCAAGGAAAACGGCGATGCCGCTTTAGCGTCGGTGGAAGAGGAACCTGAATTCAATATCCGGGTAAAATCTTTCGCAATAAAACCGATGACGCCCGAGGAGGCTATTCTGCAAATGAACCTGATAGGACATTCGTTTTTCATGTTCAGAAATGCCGAATCAGATGAGGTAAATGTGGTCTATAAAAGATATGACAACGGCTACGGATTAATTATACCCACCTGATTTTACTGATTTTAATAAAACAGGGAAAGCTTACGCTTTCCCTTTCTTGTTTTTTTATTAAAAGTCGCTTTTTGCCTTCGCGATTGCCATGGAAAGTGCGGTTACGGCGGCAAGGCGGCGCACGCGGCCGCGGTTGCCGATAAACATGCAGCGGCGTACCTGCGTATCGGCTTTTGTTCCGACCGCGATATAAACAAGCCCGACCGGCTTTTCGCCGGTTCCTCCGCCCGGACCGGCAATACCCGTCACCGCGACCGCGATATCGGCGTCCATGAGCGCTCTCGCCCCCTCCGCCATTTCCCGCGCGGTTTCCTCCGATACCGCTCCGAATCGTTCCAGCGTTTCCTTTTTGACACCCAGCAGCGATATTTTTTGGGTATTGGCATATGAAACCACCCCGCCGTCAAACACCCCGGACGCCCCGCTGACCGAGGTAAGCGTTTCGGCGATCAGCCCGCCCGTGCAGGATTCGGCCGTGGCGATTTTTTTGCCTTTTCGGCGCAGCAGGTCAATAAGAGCCGACGGCAGGTCAGTATCCACCCCGTAGATATAGGGCGCGACGGCGGTTTGGCGTATGCGGCCGATCATTTCATCGCATAAAACAAGACCCTCGTCTTCGTTTTCGGCTCGGGCAGTAACGCGCAGTCTGACCTCCCCCTCTTTGCAATAGGGAGCCACGGTAGGATTAATGGCCGCCTTCATAACGGGCTCCAGTATTTCCTCAACCGCCGATTCGCCCAGTCCCGTTATATTGATATTGCGGCTGACCAGCGTCACCGACGAAAAACTCTTCAGATAGGGCTCAACCGAATCGCGGAACATGGGCACCATTTCACCCGGCGGACCGGGCAGCATGATGATGATCTTACCGCGTTTGTCGTCTTCGACGGCCAAACCGGGCGCTGTACCGTTGTTGTTGACAAACACCACCGCCCCCTCCGGCATCATCGCCTGTTTGATATTGGTTTCCGACATTACCACGTTTCTTTCGGAAAAGTATATCTTCATGCGCTCAAGCGAGGGCTCATGCAAATAAAGCCTGCGGTTCATCAGCCGCGCGGCGGTCTCCTTTGTCAGGTCGTCATAGGTAGGGCCCAGACCGCCCGTCATGATCAGCAGATCGCACCGTTCCAGAGAAGCGGTGATACAGCGTTCCAGGCGCGCCGGATTGTCGCCCACCACCGCCTGGTAGTATTGATTTATCCCCATGGAAGCCAGCCGCCCGGATATATAGGCGGCGTTTGTGTTGACAATTTCGCCCATAAGCAGCTCGGTGCCCACACACAGTATCTCGGCGGAATTTATTTTAATCAAGTATTTCACCTCAAAATATTAATATCAGCCATTAATCATATAATTATATAATTTATATATTTATTTTACCCCCCGGAGCCCCCGATGTCAAGGACAATCGCTTATTTACAGCGTTTGCGGTTGACAAAGATTTCGGCGGTTGTTATAATAGACTATAGTTTTTATAAGGCGGTGTTTATATGTATAAACCTGAATACAGTGACATAACATACCTGAAATCGATACCGAAAAAACCGGACTTTAACGGTCTTCTTAAAATTTTGCGCGGAGGGAAAGCGGACAGGCCGCATCTGTTTGAGTTTTTTCTTAACGAAACGCTGTACAACGCGTTTGCCGACGAAGCCGATTACGCGGATATCGCGGATCCCTACCTGCGTGCCTGTGTGCGCAACGCCTCGGCTTACAGGAATGCCGGGTATGACTATGTGGTAATCGGAGGTCAGGGTTACGGTTTCCCCCGCAAGAGCAACCCCCACAGCGACCGTTCCTATTCACTAAATGAAGTGGTCACCATCGCGGACCGCGAAAGCTTTGAGGCGTATAAACTCGAAGATCCGTCAAACGAAGGAATCTATAAGATATATACCGATATCCTGCCCTATCTCCCCGACGGAATGAAGGTTGTCGGGCAGCAGCCGGGCGGTCTGCTTGAGAACGCCATCGCTCTGTGCGGATATGACAGTCTGTGCCTGAATATGTATGACGACCCCGATCTTGTCGGCGATATTTTCGAGGCGATAGGAAGCCGTCTTATCGATTATACCCGGCGCGTTGTTTCAAACGAAAGCACGGGGGCGATGATTATAAACGACGACTGGGGATTCAACACCCAAACCATGATCAGCCACGCGGATATGCGCCGTTATGTGCTGCCCTATATCGCCCATATGATAAATGTCTGCCATGAAGCCGGCAAGCCCGCGATACTGCATTCCTGCGGCAATTTAGGCACCGGAAGCGACAGCCTGTACGAGGATCTTATTGCGGCGGGGCTTGACGCAAAACATTCCTTTGAGGATGTCATATGCCCCATCGAACAGGTTTATGAAACCTATAAAGGCCGTATTTCCCTCATGGGGGGTATCGATGTAAACTATATCTGTACAAGCACACCCGAAGACGTTTATAACCGCTCCCTCGCAATGCTGCGCCGCGCTGCCGCGGACGGGGGTTTTGCCCTGGGGACCGGAAATTCGGTTCCGTATTATGTGCCGTCGGAGGGTTATGCCGCCATGATTGCGGCTGCCCTGACCGAATAGACTGTAAAACAAGAGAAAACGCTAACAATTAAGACAAGTCAAGCGGAGGGATTATAATAACATGAAAAGAATTCTGAACGCCGTTCTAAACGAGAAACCTAAGAAGATTGTTCTTGACACCGATACATATAACGAGGTGGATGACCAGTTCGCGGTGGCTTATGCCATGCTGTCCCCCGAACTGGAAATTCTCTCACTTAACGCCGCTCCGTTTTTAAACAACCGCTCGGTTTCCGCCGAGGACGGCATGGAAAAGAGCTTTGAGGAGCTGCAGCGTATAACAGCCCTCACCAATCCGAATCACAACATACCCATCCTGCGCGGTTCGCGGAGTTTTATGACCGGGGCGAAAAATCCGGTTGACTCACCTGCGGCGCAAAATCTCATAAATACCGTAAAATCGCTGCCCGACGGCGAACGCCTGTATGTCGTCGTTATCGGAGCGGCAACCAATGTAGCCTCCGCGATATTGACCGCCCCCGAGATTAAAGACCGGATAACGGTAGTATGGCTGGCGGGCCACGCGTATATGTCGGCGCACCCGCAGGAGTTTAACATGCACGGCGACCTTGCCGCGGCGCAGGTGCTGTTCGACTGCGGTGTCCCGCTGCTGCAGATTCCCTGCGACGGTGTCTGCTCCGAACTTACCACGACCATACCGGAGCTTGATTTCTATCTCAAAGGAAAAAACGAACTGTGCGATTACCTGTGTGATATTGTGCGCGGTTATTCCCATGACACCTTCGCGTGGTCAAAGGTCATCTGGGATGTGTCGGCCATAGCCTGTCTGATTCTGCCCGACTCCATGAGCAGGGTCATCCTGCCCGCCCCCGCCGTGCTTGACCGGTTTTATTCCTTTGACGCCGGACGCCACCAATATATATATGTACGCAAACTGTACCGGGACGTGATATTCCGTGATCTGTTCCGTAAACTGGCGGAGAAATGACAAAAAGAGATTATGTGCTCTCGGCGATTAATCACCGGAGCACCGACAGGGTTCCCTTTTGTATACGTCTGACCGGTGAAGCCTGTGATTTGTACGGCCAAAGACTGCTGAGTGATTATTTTAACAGGGATGTCTCGGATGACCTCAAAGAAGGGAACATCAGTTTCATGCAGGCCGTTGAGCTCTCTATAGGCAATTTTATGATAGATCCGGGTACCCCGTGGTGGGGCTGGAATCACGCCGAGACCGACCCCGTATATTCAAGACCGGATGAAGAGCCCCGGGTTATGCCGGCGCTTGTCCGCTATGATTCCGACCGGGCAATGGACGCCTTTTATGCCAAAGCAAAATTTTTCGCCGATAAATATCAGGTATACAACATGTCGCTCATATGGGGCAGCCATTGGGAAAAGGCCTATTTCACCCGCGGAATCGAAAACTTTCTCGCCGATCTCGCCGGTTTTCCCGGGTTTGCCCAGCGACTGCTTGATTTTATTGTCGGTATCAATATGCAGATCCTGCCCAGGATTGCCTCCTGCGTATATACCGACGGCATACTGCTCGGAAGCGACTGGGGTACGCAAAACGACCTTATCATGTCGCCCAGGACATGGCATACGATGATAAAAAAAGGCGAAAAAGTCCAGTATGATCTGATAAAGTCCTATAATAAAGATGTCATGGTCCACTCATGCGGCAATATTACCAAACTCATTGAGGCGCTTATCGGGCTCGGTGTCGATATACTGAACCCCGTTCAGCCCGAATGCATGGATTTGAAAAAATTAAAGCAAAAATACGGCGATAAACTGACCTTTTGGGGCGGCATCAGCACACAGAAAACGCTGCCCTACGGCACGCCCGAAGAGGTCGCAAAAGAGACCGGACAGACCATCATGCTCATGAGCCAAAACGGCGGTTATATAACCTGTGCGTCGCAGGAGATACAATGCGACGTACCGTATGAAAACCTCAAGGCGCTGATTGACACCGCCCGGTCTTTTGCTTAAACAATAATCGCTCCCTAAGCTCTGAGAAGCAGGGGCTGCAGCTGTTTCCCTTCCAGCGCGGAGATTACCGCCGGATATAAAAGCGATAAATCGGCGACCATAGAGTGTGGTTTCTGCTGCGGGACATCCTGCCCGAGCGGTACAAAAAAGAAATGCTTGCGCTGGAGCAGCGTTGCGATATTATGGAGATTCGCGGACAACGCGTCGTTGGTGGCGAGTGCCGCCACAACAGGTCTGTCGTTTCGCAGACAGGCTTTTACAGCCATTGTGACCGGCGTGTCATTGACCCCTCCGGCGATTTTAGCCAGGGTATTGCCCGTGCAGGGGGAAATTATAAATACATCCAGCGATTGTTCGGGTCCCAGGGGTTCAGCGCCCTCAATGGTATCTATACAGCTTCTGCCGCACAGTTGTTCGACCCGCGCAATTATCCCGGCGGCCTTGCCGAATCTGGTATCGATGTTTTTAACGTTAAAACTTACCACCGGGATGACGGTACTCTCCGGCGGAAGTTCTGTCATCAGCTTTTCGGTTGCCTCGATGGCATCGTCTATAGTACAAAAAGAACCGCATATACCCCATCCGATAGCCAAACTCTTTATATTGTTTTTTTCTATGTCTTTTATATCTTTAATGTTCATGACGAACCTTCCTCATTGAGTATTGCCATAAGACACTCGCCGATAATATTACCCGAGGTAACGGGGGCGACACGGCCGGGCAGCGACAATGCCCAAATAACCCGGTGTCCCAGTTCCTCCGCCGCCTTCATGTCTATTCCGCCGGGCTTTGACGCCAGTTCTATCAGCAGCGTCCCCGGTTCCAGCGCCGAGAGCGCTTCACGGCACAGGACAGGCGCCGGAACGGTATTAAAAACCACATCAGGTCTGCACTCGGGCGGCTGATATATATTTTGCGTATGACAGCCGTTGATTTTAATCCAGACAAAATCCTCGGGTTTTCTCGCCGCGACGGTCACGTCGGTCTCAAGTGCCCTCAGCGTTTTTGCGAGCACTCTGCCTACACGTCCGTAACCATATATCAACACCTTTGCGCCGTGCAGTGTTATGGGCATTTCAGCCATTGCGATAGCCACCGCGCCCTCGGCAGTGGGAACCGCATTGCCCACAGCCAGTTCCTCCCGTTCGTAATAATCAATCAGTTTCACTCCGGAATCGTCAGCCAGTTTATGTATGGTTTCACCCAGTCTGCCGCCGGTTATTATCTGAGAAGGGGATATGAGACCGAATATGTCAGTCAGTTTTATATCACAGCCGGAGGGACAGTTTACGCGTATTCCGTCATTCGTCGCGGGCAGGGGGAGCACCACCATCGCCGCACCTTTCACGGCACCGCACAGTGAAGCGCTGCGTGTTATACCGCCCCCGGAATTACACTCCGCAGGCAGTTTAACGTCCGGTTCCAGACCGAACACGGCGCATTCATACCCCCGGTTTGCGAGAAAGACCGCCGTCGCCGACTGCCGTCTGTCACCTCCGACAAAACCGATTTTTATATTGTTCATTTAATATACCTTCCATAATTATAAAAATGACATGGCGTGCCGCCCAAATCAATGCGCTAACACGTTCAATTTAAAAAGCCCCCGCCCGGCGGGTCTTTATATTCCGCGGGCAGCAGCTGTTCTGCTCAATATTATAATATGAAATCCCCTGCAAATCGGTTACAGGGGACGGTGTATTTGGTTCGGTCTGTGGCGTCACTTATGGCTGCCCAGCGCGAGCCCTTTTTCTATGAAATACTTATAGGTTTCATACCGGACGGTTTTAGGTATCGAATGGTCGGAGTGCAGCACATAGGCATAACCCTGTTTAACCACCGGGATTTTCGCCTCAAGCTCGGCGTCAATCACGGCCCGGTCATTGGAATAAAGGCAGCGAACGTCAATACCGCCGATCAGGGCAATTTTATCGCCATGGTTTTTAAATATGCGCAGCAGGTCCATTCCCGCTTTGATCTCAATCACCTGAAGCGCGTCAATACCGGCGTCAATCATCCCGGGCAGCAGCGGTTCCACAAAGCCGCAGGAATGCATCACCACCGGCAAACCGAGTCCGTGGGCATAATCGCAGGTATGTTTATGGGCGGGATATATAAATTTATCATACATGGCCGGGGACATAAACGGGGCGTTTTTAAATCCCATATCCTCATAATACCATACCCCGTCGGGTTTGCCTTCTTCTTCAAAAAGGATCTTCTGAAGCTCGACCGTCAGTTTCGCGAAGGTTTCGGTCATATCGCTCATCCATTCGGGGTCATCCAGCATCGCAATGAGCATTTCCACATGACCACAAACGGGATGCATGCACTCAAAGACATTTACCCCGCTCCAAAAGAAAAAACGTTCCTTTGACGCCGCGTAGGCTTTGGCGTTTCTGTAGGCCTCGAAATTAATACGACGGCGATAATTCGCCGGGTCGGTCAGCTTGGGTTTGATCATTTCATCCCATTTTTCACGGCAGTCTATATCAAACGCAATATGTTCGGGGGTTGAATCGTGTTTTTTGTGGCGCCTCAGGGTGGCGTAATTGCCGTCCTTCACCGTTACGGTATCCTCATCCTCGGCGACAACATAAGGTACAAAGTCCAGATCTGCGCACAGATTGAAGCACCAGCAGGCGGACAGGTCGTAATTGAAATGATCTTCAAATCCTTCGCCCGGTTTTATCTCGGAGGTGGCATCCTCGCCCGATGTCCACGCGCGGTGGGTGTCCCCCCAGAAATGCTCGAAAAGACCGATCCGGTCGGTAGGTTTATGCGCCAATATGTTTGAAATGCGTTCTTTTCCGGTCATATTTATCACCTTCCGTTATATAAATTATCTGAACTGTCTGCTTTATCCGCTGCTCTGAGCAATCCTGCCCGATTCATCAATGACAATGCCCTCGGAGATACTCTCCACATGGCTCAGTATACGCTGTTTATCAGCGCCGTCCGCCGCAGAGGTGACTCCGCCTTTCTGCAGACAGGGAACCAGTGTCAGGGACACGCCGTTTCCGTCAACCCGGATTTCGAGCAGCGCCGTATCTCCGTCTTCGTGGTTAAACCAAAAGTTGCCCAGGCTGTATACGATGGGGCGACCGCGGTAATGTTCAATACCCTGCAGGCAATGGGTATGGGAGCCCACCACGGCGTCGGCTCCGGCATCGATATATTGTCTTGCCTGTTCGGTCTGCGCCCTCTCGAGCACGTGGGTGTTTTCCGTTCCCCAGTGAGGGTAAGCTATAACAAAATCAGCGTTTGCCCTGGCTTCGGCAATCACCGCCAGAAAACGGTCAGG
>JAQVWU010000356.1 GCA_028709565.1 Eubacteriales bacterium | reverse complement strand
GCCCAAATTTACGCTGTTTTATTTTTGATTGGAATACCACTCCAATGCATGGCTGTATGTTCGCGGACGCGCAATGCGCGCCCCTACGATAAACCGGAACATAGAATAACATGGGCATGCATCCATATGCACATTAAAAATCGGACCCTTCTTTGTTTTTCTGATATACTTTAATAGTGGCAACTCCTTGTCATTTTTGATAGTTTGTTTGTTGGTGCTTATATTCTATCAGATTTATTTGGAGTTGTCACCTTTAATTTCTACGGATTATGGGACATTATCGAGAAAAAGAAAAATCAAGACATAGGTAAGCTATTTGTGTCAGTATAAGCCCTTGTCAAGGCGGAGATTGTAAAGTTTACCGGCGCATCGGGAAAGCAGATAGAATTGATAAGATTATAATAACATACCGGCTGTATAAAATCAATGGCATGAAAAACACCGGCAAAAAATTGTACCCGTTCTATTGACTGTCACCCGACTGTGTGATATAATTATAATACCGAACGGGATACGGAGAGAATAACTATGAAACATATCACCGACCGCTTTTTTAACAGCAAATGGGGCGTTTTCAATCATTATCTGTACCACGAACAAAACAGAGCCGGCAGCGCCGTAAATCAAAACGCGGGGACAACCGACTGGAATAAATGCGCCGAGGAACTTGACATCGTAAAAATCGCCGACGGTCTGCAGGCGGCGGGCGCGAGCTATTACTTCTTTACCGTTATGCAGGGCACCAAATACATGGCGGCTCCCAACGCGGTATTCGATGAAATAACCGGCTGCAGGGCCGGCGAGGCAGGCTGCAGACGCGATATTCCGCTGGAGCTGGCCGATGAACTCGGAAAACGCGGTATAGACCTGTATCTGTATTTCACCGGCGACGGTCCGTACCGAAATGAAGACGCCGCCCGGCGTTTCGGATTTACCGAACCGAGAAAAAATGTCACCATGGACTTCGTCCTAAAATGGGCTTCGGTGCTCCGGGAATACGCGCTGCGTTACGGGGATAAGGTGAAGGGCTGGTGGATAGACGGCTGCTATCGGGACGCGTTCGGTTATAACGATGAACTGCTGGAGCCCTATTGGGCAGCCTGCAAAGAGGGAAACCCCGGCTGTATTATTGCCATGAATGACGGCGTCTATGACGACAGGGCGGTAAAAAATTACGCCGGAGAAGACTTTGTCTGCGGAGAGTTCAATGATTTTGAATATGTGCCCCCGTCACGCTTTATAAACGGTGCTCAGGCTCATATTCTCGCGCCGCTAGGGGTATCACCCGACGGCAGTCCCTGGGGCGGCTGGTGTAAACCGGGTATAAAACGTTCAAAAGAGTATATGGCTGACTATATAAACAGAGTCAACAGGGCCGGCGGGGTGGTTACCGTTGATGCGGCACTTTACCGGGACGGAAGTTTTGACGAAGGTCAGCTCGAGGTACTGCGTTTTATCGGAGAAAGTCTGAGGAGCTGATTTCCGGCGCAATTATGGATTCGCGCTTATTGACGGATGATTTATTGAGTCAATGGCAATGTATATAAATAAATAATCATTAAGGAATGAAATTATGCCAACAAAAAAAGTAAGAGGGATTATTATTGCAGCGATTATCGTTGTGCTGCTTATATTGTTGTCGGTAAACGTTTTTGCCCAGGTACCCACGGGGCATACCGGCGTTGTGGTAACCTTCGGCAAGGTTGAATCATATGTTTTGGATGAAGGCATTCATTTAAAACTGCCCTGGCAAAAGGTAGTAAAAATGGACAATCGCGCCCAGAAAATATCGATTAACATGCAGGCCTTTTCCAGCGATATACAGCAGGTTGACGTGGTATGCGCCGTAAACTACAGCGTAGACCGGGCGACCTCACAGGACCTTTACCGCAATGTAGGTGAGTATTATTATAACACAGTTATGGAACCCCGGATCCACGAACTGGTCAAGGCGGTATTTGCCAGATTCTCTGCCGACAATCTGGTGATTAACCGCGATACCCTGTCCGGAATGATTGAGGAATTGCTCGCGCCCGAAATCAAGGAATACGGTATTCAGCTCATCAGCGTATCAATCGAGGACATAGATTTTACCGATGTGTTTACCGAGGCGGTCGAGAAAAAGCAGGTCGCCGAGCAATCCAAACTTCAGGCTCAGATTGAACAGAATCAAAAGATAATGGAAGAAGAAGCGCTGGCCGAACGTGAGGTTATCAGGGCTGAAGCAGCGGCATCGGTGCTTAAAATCGACGCCGACGCCAAAGCCTATGCCGTGGAAATTCAGGCGGAAGCGGAAGCGGAGGCCAACCGTAAGATTGCCGCGTCGCTTACCGAAGATATAATCGCGTACGTCGAAGCCAACAACTGGAACGGTGTACTGCCGCAATTCTACGGGGCGGACGGAATACTTCCGATACTCGACTTGCAAACACCCGCCGGGGAAGGAAACGATTAACATAATCATAAAACAAGCCGAACGTACCGCAAACGTTCGGCTTTTTTGGGTTAATGACTTTTGGGGCTCCGTTTTATTCTGAACAATCTGCGAAGCAGCGGAGCAAACCACTTCGGAGACTTCAATATAACAATTTTCACGTCGGAACTCCGTTCTCCGGCGGCGTTGGAATTGTTAACATGAAAAAGGAAAACGAACAGGTGACCGTTAAATGTTGCCGTATCATGTATCGCGCCCCGCCGGCGGGCTTACAGTATAATTATATGCCCGGGCGCAAATTGGGTTACAAATACCTGTTTTCGAAGAATATTAAATATAATTAAAAATAATTAAAGATAAACGGAAAGTATGGAAAAATACGGCTTAATCCCAGTCTCTTTTGTCTTTGAGGTCCGCGTAAACGGAGACGTAGCTGTCATGTCTGCCCCGGGGGATGATACCTCTGTCCACCGCGTCGATAATCGCGCAGCCGTCTTCCTTTGTATGGCTGCATTTTGTATAGCGGCATTTTGTCAGATAGGGCTCAAACTCCCGGAAGGTAAAGGGCAGGTCACCGACATCATAATAGTTGAAACGTTCGAAATCGAGCAGACTGAATCCGGGGGTGTCGGCGAAATATCCCCGGGCGGTCCTGTCATCCAGCAGTTCGGAAAGGGGAAAGAGCTCTACCTGACGGGTGGTATTTTTACCCCTTAAAACACGGCTGCTCAGTTCTCCCGTTGTCTGCGACAGCGACGGAAATATGGTATTGAGCAGCGTCGATTTGCCGGAGCCCGAAACACCGGCGACCGCCGCTGTTTTATCGGAGCATGCCGAAACAATAAAACTCAGCAGTTCCTCCGTCCCGCTGCCGGTAAGACCGCTGACCGTAAAGACGTGGAAATTGCATTTGCCGTATTCCGAGGCCATCATGTTCGCTTTGTCCGGCGCCAGGTCCGATTTTGTGA
>JAQVWU010000355.1 GCA_028709565.1 Eubacteriales bacterium | reverse complement strand
AACGGGCGGAAAGCAGTATAAAGTAAACGAAGGCGACGTTATTTTTATTGAAAAACTTAATGTTGCCGAAGGCGAGTCGGTTACATTCGACCGTGTTTTGGCTGTCGGCGGAGGTCTTGATTTTACCACAGGTTCTCCCTGTATCAATGGCGCGTCGGTTACGGCTACCGTTATAAAAAACGGCAAAGGCAAAAAGATTTACATCCTGAGATACAAACCAAAGAAAAATCAAAAAAAGAAAATGGGTCACAGACAGCCTTATACTAAGGTTCAGATAGACAAGATTATTGCTTGATTATAATCTATGTCTCAGGTGTGATTTATGACAAAGATTACCTTTTTTAAACGCGACGGTGTTTTTTACGGCTTTAAAGAAGAAGGACACACGGACTACGGCAGCATGGGTGATGACATACTGTGTTCT
The DNA here is from genome assembly GCA_028709565.1 of Eubacteriales bacterium. Classification (GTDB taxonomy): domain Bacteria; phylum Bacillota; class Clostridia; order Oscillospirales; family CAG-272; genus JAQVWU01. Next base: position 2,984 of record JAQVWU010000355.1, on the reverse strand, counting down.
GCTTTATCTGCCATGACCATGCTTATCATCAACGCGATAGAAATATCTTTTGCGACGAAAGTCGATTATGATATTGATGAGGAATCAACCATAATTACAGTCAAGGTTTATGGCGCCCTTCCCGAATATGAAGAAAATCCAATGAAACGTTATGCCGTTTCGGGATTAATTCAAGCCTATTATTATCAGCTTAACGATATGCTTGAAGAATACTACGATTTTATGTATGTTGACGAAATAAACGAATAGGACATTTTATATTTATTTATATTTAAATTAATCGATTTAAAACAAACGGAGGTAAAAAACGATGTTAAGGCTCGGTCTGCAATTTTTTGCACATAAAAAAGGCGTCGGTTCCACAAAAAACGGACGTGACAGCGAATCCAAGCGATTAGGCGTAAAGCGCGCTGACGGGCAAACGGTAAATGCCGGCAGCATTATTATCAGACAGCGCGGAACACATATACATCCCGGCAACAATGTAGGATGCGGTAAAGATGATACTCTGTATGCTCTTGTAAGCGGTATTGTTAAATTCGAGAACATATCACGCGATCGCAGATGCGTATCTGTATACGCGGAATAATAAAAGCCATTTAAGGGGACTGTGCGACAAAAACACGCACCGCCCCCTTTTTTTATTATTGTTATTATTATGATGGTGATAAAAAAATGAAAATAACCCGTGAAACAGATTATGCGCTGAGAATTATGCGTTGTTTGGCTCAGCACAATCACAAAAGCATTTCTAACGGAATAAATGTGTCTTCAATATCTGATATGATATCTGCCCCCCGAAAGTTCAGTTTGAAAATATTGGGTAAACTTAGATCCGGCGGATTTGTAAAATCATTCAAGGGATCAGGAGGCGGTTTTGCTTTGGCCAAAAAACCCTCCGAGATTAATCTTCTGGATATTATAGTTGCGATTGATGGTCCGGTTGCCATAAATGAGACAATCATTGAAAATTCGCACAAGATTTCCCTTGATTCCGTGATTAAAATTATTTAATTTATGTTATGATTATCCCAATCGGGATCCACCATTACCATAATAATGTTTTCATGATATTCAAACATCATATAACCTTCACCTTTATATATATCTATCAGGAATTTTATATAATCATCCTCTTCATATCTCAGATCAACCGCGAGATATTCGGTAGCGTTCTTAGAATCGATTTCATAAATAAGTGCCCGCTGAGCCAGTTGAGGAACGAGAAATGTTGTTGCCTGAACCGATGCTTCCGCGGGAATGTTGGCAAGGCAATCATTCATTATGCGTATTTCATAAGTTGTTCTGTTGTACTTTTCGATATAATATATTTTGTCGAAGGTTGTGGAGCTAAACATCATAACCGACGCTACAACCGCCAGTGTACCCATTGCTCGTTTCAGTGCGGAAGTCATCTCCGAAATATTCAATACGGCCGCGTAAAAAAGGAATGCCGTCACTCCGAATGTATACTGATAATATATAGAATGCTGGTATTTATAATCGGGCATCAGATTTACCAAAACCATAGGCAATAACAGCGTTAACCTGGATATACGTTTTGTTATCAGAGGCGTAAAAGCAATCGGAATAAGCATCTGCAGCAAAAATATCAGTTTTTCGTTGTTAAATCCTTCGGCAAACAACAATGCGGGATTTCGGAACAGGTTGATTATCATATCCCCCAAACCTCCGCCTTTTGTTATGTAATTTGAATAACGGGATGCCATTATTCCCTCGCCATAAACATTCAGGTAATAAACGGCACCCATAAAATAAACAACGCTCATAGTCATCAGAATCGGACCGCTTTTAAAATCCCGCCCATCAATTATAAGAGAAAGAGCAACAAAAGCCACATATACAGCCGCGTCCTCTTTTACAAACAGCGTAAGTAAAGCGCATATGTATAAACCGGCATTTTTTTTAATATCCAGAAAATAAAACATCCACAAAACAAGCGGGACAAGGAAACAGTTTTCATGAATATCATAAAAGCATCCGCCGCTCAGAGCCGGATAAAAACAAAATGCTATACAAATCGCGGCAATAGCCTTCGGTGACAATCCGCGTTTTTTGGCGATTAAAAACAGAGGTATAACGGCGCTGACAACGATTATTGCCTGAGCAATCTGAAGGGTAAGCGGGTATGGAAACAGAAAGTAAAAAGGCAGTATCAGATAATATATCGGCGAAAGATGGACAGCGAAGTGGGAAAGCAGTTTGTCCCGTTCACACGTGGTATATGGCAGGAACGATTTGCTCATGTTATGGAACATATTTACAAATATGCCAAAATCGAAATTGGGCGTACTGAATGTCAAATACCGCAACGAGGTTAAGACTCCGATAAAAACAGCGCAGCCGACTGCCGCAAGTCCGGTAATAACCGCGGCGCTCCATAACGGAATCTTTATATACGACAGCCCCAAACGGTCATTGTTCTGAAAGTAGACCCAGGCAATAGTCAGCACTGACATCACGCCTATGTAAAAATAGAAGTCGTTGAGGCGATACACAAGTACAAACGCGTATAACAACAGCGCGGCGGCGAGCGCGTAATCATCCGAATGGCGTTCGCGCAGCCCTGTCTTTTTTACAGCTTTGTCGATAACGGTTAAAATGATGAATATCCCGGCTGTAATACCGGCAACAATCAGAATATGAATAATGCCGGCATATGTTTTTAATGTAAAATCACCTTTTGTATATAACAGAATGGCTAAAGCCGTTAAACACCATGAGGAAATCAGGCGTTGAACAAACATATCAGATTTTAATTCCGAAATGTTCGCACAATATGCGCCTGAGCATATCGTTATCGCTGATTTCGGAAACCTTTACCGCGTCACCGTCAAAAACACGAAAAATCATACCGGCTATGGTTTTCCGCCCGGTTTTTGTTTTCAGCGATATAATATTCCCCTTGTTAAATATCGACGCGGGATGCTTCTCGCAATAAAACGAGATCGGAAGAGCACACG
>JAQVWU010000354.1 GCA_028709565.1 Eubacteriales bacterium | reverse complement strand
CTGCCTTTCATCGCGGTGTTTTCGAGCTCGCTCGAAGCCGATTTTCGGAGCGGCAAAAATATTCTCGTATCGGGACGCCATCTTGTACGCGAGGACAGGAACTGCGCAATCATCAGTAAGGAACTTGCCGGGTTGAACGGTCTTTTTATCGGAGATACCGTGGAAATCGGACAGAGCAGGATAGACGAATACCGCGTCGTCGGTATTTATAAAAATGTGAACAGCGACACGGGCATACTGACGCATGAGGATATTCCTGCGAATTTGTTGTACATATCCCACGGAGACGGCTATCCTTCGCAATATGCACATGATATCCTCGTGAAGTTCGCCGACGGCATGGACAGTAAAACGGTGGAGGAATTCAATGAATATTTAAATGAATTTCCTTGGTATCTCCAGGAGCGTCTATCTTTACTCCCGGTGGACGAGATCAATCGTACAAGCGAGGGCGGCGCGAGTGTGATCTATGATATCGCGCTGACCTTGAGCGTTATTATCTGCATCACCGTGATTTTTGTCCTCGGGGTTTTGATTTATTATCACGTTCTTTCAAGGCAGAAGGAGATCGGAATACTCCGCACCTTCGGAGAACGAAGAATATCGGCCATTTTTCTGATCGAACTATGCTTTGTGACGCTTCTTTCGTCCGTCGCCGGCTCGGTTATCGCCTCGGTAACGTCGAAGAATATTATGAATCTGACGTTCGGCCTTGTAAACGAGTTTCTCAACACGTCGAATGTACATAATACGAATTCGATTGTGATAGAGGAAGCACTGACAAAACAGCAGACGATGATTGAATATATGACAGCCGGCTCGTACCTTTTCTGCTCATTTGTATCGGCCGCGGCGGCGCTTGCAACGGTCATCGTATTAACGTTGACGCTAATCCGTAAGGCAAAACAAATTTCGCCGATTGAAGTGATGGGGAGACAATAATATGCTGTATACAATCAGAAATATACTGAAAACGCCGAGAAAATCGATTGCGGCGCTGCTTGGGATACTGCTTATTGTGTTCATTTGCTGCTTTGGATTAAGCGTTAAGAGGCACAACGAGCGACTGCTTGGCGAAATCCGTGAGAGAACTACGGTTACCGTGCGCGTTACACAGCGGAGTTTGGAGAGCGAACGCGGTCAATATATTATGAATAAACATCCGGTTTTGATTTCGGATATCCGGGCTGCCGGAGAATTTGACGAAGTCGAAACATACAATTTTACCTATCAGGCTCCCGATGTCATCCGCGCATTTGAGATAAATCTTGACGCCGACCGTCTGCTTCCCGGAAGAGATTCCTGCGAATTTACAGGCGGGAAATATCTCGGATCGATCATGATTATCGGCTTACGGGATGTTTCACCCATGCTCGACGAAGACGCCGCACTCCCGTTCGGACTGGAATCGGACGAATCCGCAGCGGTGATATCGAAAAATATCGCAGAGCTTCACGGAGTGAAAACCGGCGATACCATAACATTGGGAAACGGGTATCCGCCGCTTGCGGTGAAAGCGCTATGCGAAGATAAAAATATGATTTATGTGCCGATCCGGCTGCTTGAATCTTTGCGTTACACGGGCGGGAATAAGGTGGACCAGAGTTACGAAGATTTATCGGTATCCTGCCGGGATGTAAAAATCGAGCTGAAGAATCCCGACGACGCACAGAATTTCATCCGGAAAACGCAGCGGGAGGGCCTGTTTGACGGCAAATGGTTTTACCTTGAAGCGAACGATTCCGCGTATAAAATCGAAACGGCGCGCATGAAAATGCTTATTATGATCATAAACGTGCTTGTGACCGGCGTGCTCACGGCAGGCGGAATTGTTCTCTGCGGTATCGTGGTATTCCATAGCAGGAACCGGGCATATGATATGCGTATCCTCAAGCTGCTGGGTATCAAATCGGGGAAGATTATATCACTGAATCTGCTCGAAATGCTGATTTTATCGCTCGTCGGCATAACTTGCGGAATTATCTCCGCGGCGATTGCGTGTGTAATGCTCGGATACGGATTTATCATCAGCTTGAATATTCTGTTATTGGCAGCCGGAATCATAATCCTTTGCGGTACGGTTGTTTTATTAACATCGGCGGTAATTCTGCACAGGGGGATGGAGATATAATATGTCAGCTATATTACAAGTAAATAACGTGCGTTACGATTATAAAACGGCGCAGATTGTTACACACGCGGTGCGCGGTGTTACCGTCGAGTTTGAATTAGGCAAATTCTATACGATCTCCGGCCGTTCGGGTTCGGGAAAATCGACGCTTCTTTCGCTTATGAGCGCAATCAACCGTCCGCTTGACGGGGATATACTTTACGACGGAAAAAGCATCCTCTCCTTAAATTCGGACGACTATCGCAGAGCGAATCTCGGGATTATCTATCAGTCGTTCTATTTATTCCCTCAGCTCAGCGCGCTTGAAAATGTAATGCTTCCGATGGAGTTTGCGGGGACAAAGTTGAAGGTCGAACGAGAAGAAAGAGCCCGCGGATTACTCTCTATGGTGGGACTTGACGAGCGTCACGCAAAGAAGCGTCCGAATCAGCTGTCCGGCGGTGAGCAGCAGCGCGTCGCGGTTGCGCGTGCTTTATCGCTTGATCCGAAAGTTATCCTCGGCGATGAACCGACCGGCAATCTCGACAGCGAAAACAGCGCGAACATTATAGCAATTCTACGGCATCTTGTGCATGAACAGGGGAAATGCGTAATTGTGGTTTCGCATTCGTCGGAGGTGTGCGAGGCTTCGGATGTGCGGTATGCGATGCAGGACGGGCGGCTCGTTTTGTGAAAGAAATTCAATTTTTGATAATTGTATGAAAAAAATAATTAGGGTTAACTGAATAACAAGTTAGTTTTGCCAGAAGGCATTAAATGGATTGAATTAGGCTTCCAAAGCTTCGAATTATGCAGCAGGTTGGGAACAATATACAGTTCTTTTTTTAACATTTTCATTTTTCCTTAATTTAACTTGGATTCGGCAAGTAAAAGAATATAGGACCCTGCGAAGCGTTGTGATTCGGTGATTGCCATTTTTCGGGAAGAATAGGGTTTTTAAACCAGTTATGAATATTGTATGCAATCATTTTAATCAGCAAATTACAATGATAGTTTAGTTGGCTGTTTTGGCTGAACGCAAACCCGTTTTTCATCTCATCAATGACTGTTTCAACGGTGCAGCTCTGATTATATTCGTTAAATATTTCCGGCGGTGTCATATAATCGATATTCGTTACAATAACCTGATATTCGAATGTTTTATGATATACGTTTCCGTATTTTATAATGTAACCGGGAAACTCTCTTACGTAAAGCCGGTTCCGATATGTTGTACTTCGAAGCAAGGGATTTATATGTTTTATGCTTAATCCAAACATCATCGTAAAATTCTTTTTCA
>JAQVWU010000353.1 GCA_028709565.1 Eubacteriales bacterium | reverse complement strand
CCAATAATTAAATGTAATATACGAAAACCGCACAATAAAAAAGAGCTCCCGCACAATCAGAAATGCGGGAGCTTGTTTTATTAAATTACGCTATAACATCTCTGAAATTGCGGATGGCGGTGTCGGTATCGGTTTCCTTAGTGAAGATACTCGACGTGCCGGCGACAAAGATGCCGGTGCCCGCCGCGCGCATTTTTTGCGCGTTGGCAAAGCTTACATTGCCGTCCGCTTCGATTTCGATATCCCCTCTGCCCATTTCATCGAGGCGGCGGCGCAGGTCGGATATCTTGCCCAGCGTCTGGGGAATCATTTTCTGTCCCGAGAAGCCGGGATTGACCGTCATTATAAGGATTGCCGCCAGGTCATCGGTCAGATAATCGATGGCCGAGAGGGGGGTGGCGGGATTGAGGGCAAGCATGGGACGGGCGCCCTTTTCGGCGATTTTGGCAATCGCCCGGTGAACGTGGCGGGTGCTCTCATAATGGACGCTGACATATTCGCCCGGCCGGATGTCAAACCAGTCCAGCTTCTCTTCCGGCCTTTCGATCATGAGGTGTATATCCAGGGGGATGGGGGACAGTTTCCTCAGCGCCTTGACATAATCGGTGCCCAGGGTATAATTGGGTACAAAGCAGCCGTCCATAATGTCGATGTGCAGATATTCCACGCCGTTTCGCTCAAAGCATTTAAGATACCTTTCCGTTTCGGCCGGTCCGGCGCACATCATGGAGGCGGAGATTTTACCGCTCATATGGCCTCCTCACGGGTTGACCACGACGCGCAGACCGTCATGATTTTCAGCCGTCCGGAACGCCTCGGCAATCTCATCCAGCGGATATTTATGGGTTATGTATTTCTTCATGTCAACGGTGCCCCGCGCTATGAGGTCGACGGCCCTGCCGTGGTGGACAGGCGTTGCGCCGTGGGCGCCGGTTATAATCAGCTCTTTATAATGTATTATATTGGTGTCCAGCGGGACCACGCTTCTGTCTTTGGGCAGACCGCCGAAAAAGCTTATGCGCGCGCGGTTTTTTGCCATCTTTATCGCGTCGGACTGCGCCTCGGGGGAGGGGCAGGCGGTATAGATGACATCGGCGCCCAAACCGGTCTCGGCGAGCACCCTGCCTATCGGGTCCTCGTCGCCCGAGCAGATATAAACATCGGCAATACCCAGCTTTTGCGCCATCGCCAGGCGGGGAGAGGAGCGGTTGATGAGTATCACCTTTGAAGCGCCGCGTTTTTTGGCGACATCGCATATCATCATGCCGATCGGTCCGGCGCCGATGATGACGACGGTGTCGCTGAGCTTTACGGGCGCCAGTTCCATGGCGTTGAGCACGCAGCCGAGGGGTTCGACCAGCGCGCCCTCGTCATAGGACATGCCGCCGGGCAGTATGTGAACGGGTCCGTGACTGACCGCCGTACGGTTGAGCAGGACATACTCGGCGAATCCGCCGGCAAACTGATAACCCATGGCGTAGTTGATCGGGCAGTTGTTGCCCATACCCGCTTCGCAAAAGGCGCACTCACCGCAGGGCACATCGGCTCCGACGGCAACGCGGTCGCTCTCTTTAAATTTCGTGACATTTTTGCCCGTTCTGACTACATCCCCGGCTATTTCGTGTCCGAGGGTCTGGGGGGGTCTGACCCGGTCGTTGCCGTGGTGAAAAATGCGTATATCCGAGCCGCAGACGGCACAGGCGCGCACCCTGACCAGTATGCTGTCGTCGTCAACCGCGGGCAGAGGCAGCGTGACGAGCTCGAGTGTGTCGATTCCGGTAAATACAGATGCTTTCATGGTATATTGTTCCTTATTTTTGATATGATATGATATTGTTTTATGTTGCGGCAAACATGACCTTAACTTTAAAGGTATCCGGGTCCTTCATCAGGGCGAAAGCGTCGCCGCAGCGGGAAAGGTCGAACCTGTGGGTAATCAGAGCGCCCACACCGAGCCGGGGCATCGCTTCGACGGCTGTTTTCCAGTCGTTTTTCATGCCGTTAAAGCTGGAGTTCCATGTACCCCTCAGGGTCAGCTGCCTGCGCAGAATCTCCCAATAGGCTTTTTGGCTTATATGCATGTCGCCGGCGGGATTTCCCATCAGGACAACCCTGCCGAAGACTGCCGCCGATTTCAGACAATTCTCAAGCCCCGCCGAAACGCCGGTACCCTCGACGGTGACATCGGCGCCGCGGGCATCGGTTATTGTATTGATTTCACCGGGGGCGTCGGTCAGCGTGCTGTTTATAAGATATTCAAAGCCCAGACTCCGGGCGAAATCCAGCTTGCGCCGGTCGATATCGATCAGGATGATCTTTGACGCGCCCCGGTCCCGGGCGATTTTGCCGATTATCAGCCCGATTGTACCGGCGCCGTAAACGGCTACGGTGTCGCCGTATTCGATGCCTGCCTGTGACAGGGCGTGGATGGCCACCGCCGTCGGTTCGCACATGGCCGCCTCTTCAAAGGACAGCGATTCGGGTATGAAAACCAGATTTTCCTCCTTTACCGCGAGATACCGGGCAAAACCGCCGTCCCGCCGCGAGCCGTAGTAATCGTAGTTGCCGCACTGGGCATATTCCCCCACCGAGCAGCAGCGGCATTCCATGCAGGGAATCATCGGAAACACCGCCGCCCGTGTCCCTGTAAGCGAGGGCGAAACACCGTCGCCGACAGCGGCAACCTCCCCGGCGAACTCGTGCCCCGGTATGGTCGGGAAATGATAGGTACCCTTGTGAAACACCCTGCCGATATCGCTGCCGCAAATTCCCGAGGCCTTTATATCAAGCAGCACCTCGCCGCGCTGCGGAACGGGGTCGGGTACGTCTTCATAGCGCAGGTCGTTTATGTTGTGCAGTACGCATGCTTTCATTTGTTTGATTTCTCCAAAAGTAATAAAAAAGTAATTCAGCAAAGTAATATAAAAATTGAACGGTGCGTCTTCAGTTGTCTTCGGGTATGAAGCGGCGCCAGTAATTCACGCTTTCTTTCAGGTCGCCGATGATTCTGAATTCGCTGTCGTAGTGCTCGCGATGCGAAATCTCAAAGGCGAACAGGCAGTCGGAGCATCCCGATTTTCTTACACTCTCCATCATCCGCTCACCCTTGATGATACCGTCTTTGTTTGCTTCGGCGGTAAAGGGTGCGTGATTTGACCTGTGGAGCACCGTCTGCTGCAGATGTATGACAGCCGACCGGTCCCCGAGCAGTTCTATCCACCGGTAGGGGTCGCGTTCCTCGGGATGGGGCGCGTGCCCGATGTCCAGGCACAGACGCATGGGCACGCCGCAGCGGGCGTTGACCCTGTCGAGCAGCTGCTGTGTTTCGGCTACTGTATTGGCCATCTCGCGGGGCACGCTCATCGGCTCGAAGATCAGCGCCTCATAACCCAGCTCTTTGGCGTAAAAGCTCAGCTCCTGCCAG
>JAQVWU010000352.1 GCA_028709565.1 Eubacteriales bacterium | reverse complement strand
AGACAACCGCCGAAAAAATCCGGTATCTGTATATAAAGTTTATTATCAAGCTCATAAAAGGCGGTTTTAAACATGAGCCGATTATGACCCCGTCCGAGGTTAATTTGGGAATAGACAGTGACGGGGATACCGACAGACTGTTTGAACTGTATATCGGAGCGCGCTACAGCGGCGGTTCGGTAGACATAACCGACCAAGACGTCGACATGTCCTCAAAGCTGATAAAAAAGCGCGGCGCTTAATCTCCGTTCACCACAACATATAACTCAAATTACGAATAATTACGGACTAATCTACAGAATATTTACAAACAAGGAGGATTTGGATTTATGGCAAACCACGGATACATTCGTTTAATATCCCTGTTTATAGCGCTGATAACGGTATTATGTGCCGCCGCATGCGGGCAAAGCCCGACAGGAACCGCAAACGATACATCAACCGCCCAATCGTCCGAAACCGCCGATCCCGGAGTATCCGATTTCTCACAGAAATATCTCACGTTTGATTATCCCGAAATCCCCGCCGGTACCGATTATGACGGGCAGATTTTTACCATTCTCGGTCCCACAATCGAAGAATATGAAGAAGAAACCGGAGACGTGGTAAAGGACGCCCAGCTCATCAGCCGCCGTACCGCCGAGGATAAACTGGGCATCGGTATCACCTTTCATTCGGTGAACAGCATTGTCGATATCGAACCGACGCTTCGTAAGGTGGTTCAGTCGGGCAGCGCGGAATATGACCTTGCGATTAATCACTGTATACACGCCATTCCCTCGCTGCTGCAGCAAAAGCTGGTGCGCAACTGGAATAATATCGAGAACGTGCATTTTGATCAGCCTTACTGGAATCAGAGCCTGAACGACACGCTGTCGGTCAAGGGTGTGCTGCCCATAGCGAGCGGAGACTACTTCATGACCTCCCCGCAGTGCATCTTTTTCAACAAACGCATACATAACGAATACCATATAGAAGGCCTTTACGCGCTGGTAAACGACGGCAAATGGACGCTGGACAAATTCGCCGGCATTGCCAAGTCGGTTTCCGCCGACCTGGACGGCGACGGAAAGTTCGGCCTGGATGACCTGTACGGCATGGTCGGCATGGCAGACTACCAATACATGGGTTTCCTCGCCGGCTGCGGACAGCCGGTCGTTGAAAAGGATGAAGAGGATCTGCCGACGGTCGCCCTGAACAACGAGAAAACCTACAGTATATACAGCACGCTCTACAGCCTCATCCATGAAACCGACGCGGCCTACGTATGGAAATACGGCTCGGATACATCCACCTGGATCCCGTTTTCCAAAGACACATCATTGTTCGAGCCGCAGGGCGGTATAGGCAGCGCGGCGAATCTGCGCGATATGGATACCGATTTCGGCATCCTGCCCCACGCGAAATACAGCGAAGACCAGCCGGAATATATATCCTTTGAACTGGGCTCATTTCTGATGGTTCCGCTGACCGCCGCCGACGGTTCCCTATCCGGGCTTACGGCCGACCTGCTCTGCGCGGAAAACAGAAAACGCACGATGCCGGTATATGTCGACAAACTGCTTGTGGGAAAAGCGACGCGGGACAACGAATCGGAAGAGATGGCATATCTTATTCTCAATACCGTCATATATGATTTCGGCGTCAACCTCGGCGAATATACCGACCTGTCCTATATCCTCGGCTTCACACTCAGAGAGCAGACCTCCAACTTCGCGTCCTACATTGACAGCCGCATAGAACGCACAAACAAGCGCTATGCCGAGGTCTATGATTATTATCTTGAATTCCTGGACGGGGATTACTGATAATTTTCACTTCGACAATCCATAAGCATTTTGAATCAGGAAAAAAAAGGGGAACGGAATTTTCATTTCGTCGCCCCTGTTTTTTTTGATTTATATACGCCGGTTACCGTTTAAAGTATGTATTGTCTGATATATTTTATCGTAAAATCGATACCTTTTTTACCGAGTTCCGAATTGCCCTGCCAGGTTGCGGAATGGGGTTCTATGCTCAGACCGGCGTCATAACCCCGGGCATACAGAATGGCGAATATCTCTCCCCAGTTGAACCCATCCATACCGGCGGGCGGGTCGTCGACATATCTGCCGCGGGTGATAACGGTTCCCTTGACATGGAAGTGAAGAATCCGCTCTCCCCAGTCGGACAGCTCGGTCAGATAATCGCGTCCGGCGCCGATTGAGTGGGAACAGTCATACTTTATGCCCAGCTGCGGCAGTTCTCCGAGGACGACCTCCCACTCCCGGGGGGAACAGACGAAATTTTCCCAGCTGCAGTTGTAAACCGCGACCCTGATACTTTTGCCCTTGGCCCGGTCCAGCAGACGTCCGAAATACTCGACGGCAAAGCTGTAGTTTTTATAAAGACTCACACCGGGGTCATAGTTGCAGCCGCAGACGAAAACCGGCGCACCGACCTCGGCGGCGGCGTCAAAGAGCGCGTACTGGCTCTCCATCTGCCCTTCGTCAAAGGTTCCTCCTTTATTGGGCTTCGCCGCCCAGCGTCCGACCGACGCCATTGCGATACCCGAGCGGGCCATATTGGCCTTGACATCGGCGGTATGGGATACAAAGAGCCCGGCTTCCCTGTCGTTGTTGCAGCATGTCTCGATAAATTCCAGACCCTTGCCCTTGACATAATCAAAGGCCGCCGCGTCGTGTCCGCTTATAATTCCCAGTTTCATCATAACATTTTCCTCCGTTTAATCCGTTTAATCCGGTTAATCCGGTTAATCCGTTTAATTTATATTTGCGTTTTCTCTGTATTGAACGACCGTTTTGTCCAGCGCAGCCTGAGCGCTTTTCTCGGTTTTGGCATATTGCGATGTGAAATCCATGCTTTTTGCGTTATACAGCGTATTGGGCAGTATATGCAGGCTTCCCCACCCGTAAACATAGCCGATATCGTAGCAACGCGATGAGAATATCAAATCCAGCATTCTGCCCGATTCCTCGTCGCGGGCGTATTTGGTCTTGAGCGCAACCTCATAATAAGCGGGGCGCAGCGTATAATATGACTCGGCGGTGAGTCCCTCCATAATGACCGCCGTGCGTTCAAGGTCGGATACCGTTATCGGTATGGCGCTGGAACTGGTGCACCAGGCCTCCACCATTACATGGTAATTGTCCTGTTCGGCCTCATATTTCGGGGGAGGCAGTATGCCGAAGTCGGTTTGCATGTCCCGGAGCAGCGAAACGCGGTTCATGCCGGCGTAATAGAAGAGCCCGCGGTCGGTGTTGAATATCACAAGCTGCATACCGTTCCAGACGGTATCGTTGGTATATTTGTGCATCCAATCCTCGGCACGGATGGTAAACACCGGGTCGGCCTGGATCTTGAGTACCAGTTCCATCACGTTTTCAGAGCGTTTGTTGTACATCGAGAGATAGGGCAGGTCGTTCTCGTCCTTTTGTGCGATATAC
>JAQVWU010000351.1 GCA_028709565.1 Eubacteriales bacterium | reverse complement strand
CGGCGAGATAAGTCTGTTTGCTATCCTTACCGCCATGTCCCTTTCGGGATACACAACCTCCGCTCCCATCATTTCCAATACCGTTCCCTGCTCGGGGCTGATAGCTTTGGATATGACCCTGGGAACACCCAGTTCGAGAACGGTCAGGGTGGTCAGAATACTGGTGTCTATCTGCTCGCCGATGCAGACAATTACCGTATCGCAGTTGCGCATACCCGCTTCCTGCAGCGTCTCTTTGGTCAGTTCACTTACCGTAAAAGCGTTGTCGGTAAAGGCGGTGGCTTCTTTGATTTTGTTTGCGTTCTTGTCTACAACCAGTACCTCCTTTCCGGCATTGGCTAGGGTCTGCGCCAGCGCAAAGCCGAAACGGCCCAGTCCGATGACGCCGTACAGCTCCGGCGATCTTTTTTTTAACATAAATGCCTCATTTAAAATCCAAAATTTATAATAGAATTAAAAGCATATAACTTATTTATAATCATCCGACCGCCATCGATTCCTCGGCATATGAAACGGCCGGCTCCGGTCTGATAATCAACAGCGAAGCTATGGTCAGCGGTCCCAGCCGGCCGACAAACATGGTAAATATCAATACCGTTTTGCCGAAGACCGTCAGCCCGGGGGTTATCCCTGTCGATAAACCTACCGTTCCGAAGGCCGAGACGGCCTCAAAGAGCAGGCTTACGAAGTTTGTATCCGGTTCGGACACGCAGAGCAAAAATGTCGAAACAATCACAACGGTCAGCGCCAGCAACGTGATAATCAGCGCCTTGTGCAGCAGTTCCGCCGGCAGTTTTCTTTTAAAGATTGACAGTTTGCTTTTGGACGCGTTCAGGAGCGCGCACAGCAGAACGCTGAAGGTTGTGGTTTTAATACCGCCGCCCGTGGAACCGGGGGACGCGCCGATAAACATCAGCACTATGAGGACAAACAGTCCGGCGTTTGAAAACCCGCCTAGCGGATAGGTGGAAAATCCGGCTGTCCGCGCGCTTGTGCTGAAAAAGAAGGCGCCCAGCCAGGTGATATCTTCGGTAGCTTTTAAAAACAGCGTACCGGTTATCAGCAGCGAAACGGAGACGGTTATTACGACCTTGGTATGCAGGCTGAACCTGCGGAAGGAGCGTTTTGTGATTATTTCCCTGATGACAAAGAAGCCCAGTCCCCCGAAGATAATGAGCATGCAGGTGGTCAGGTTCAGCAGGACATCATTCTGATAGGGAATTAGATTGCGCAGTCCGCCCAGAATATCAAACCCGGAGTTGTTGAAGGCCGCGACGGCATGAAAAGCGCTGATGCCCACCGCGTCCCAGAAGGGATAATCCCGGGCGAACACCATAAGGCTCAGCAGCATACCGCACAGTTCGAAGCCCAGGGTCATAATCAATACCGACTTGACCAGCGATAAAACGCCCTTAAACGAGTTGTAATTCAACGCCTCTTTGACCAGAACCCGTTCCCGCATATTAATCTTTTTGCCCGACAGCATAATAATGCCGACGCCGATGGAGGTTATCCCCAGACCGCCGGTCTGTATCAGCACGGCCAGCACGATCCGTCCGAAAACCGTAAAGGTGTCGGCCGCGTCCACGGCTATAAGGCCGGTGACGCAGACGGCGCTGGTCGATGTGAAAAACGCGTCTATGGGTGTGAGCCGCACACCTTTGTTTACAGAAACCGGCAGCATCAGCAAAACGGCGCCTATCAGGATAACAGCCGCGAATCCCGCGGAGATAATATGACCCGGCGTTAATCTTCTTTTTAACATATCTTCCCGTCCGGCAGAGTTTTACCCGTTATTTAATTGTCTGTGTTTGTGTCAGTATTGTTGTCTTTATTGTTGTCTTTATTGTTGTCTTTATTGTTGTCTTTATTGTTGTCTTTATTGCCGGATACTTTATTGAGCACTATAATGGAAAGTATGATCACCAGGGTTACGATAAAAATATACAGCATACCCTTTCCCATTATCGGGAGGGTTTGCAAAAACATTTCCACATTTATATTCATAGTTTTCTGTTCAATCTCCCTCTTAGCCTAAAAAGCTTAATATCAATCCGCCGGCGATAACCGAGGCGATCTGTCCGGACACATTCGCGCCGACGGCATGCATAAGCAGAAAGTTTTGATCGTCTTCTGCAAGTCCCATTTTATGTACCACCCTGGCAGACATGGGAAAGGCGGAGATTCCCGCCGCCCCTATCATGGGATTAACCTTTTTCTTAACGAACAGATTCATTATCTTGGCAAATATCACTCCGCCCGCCGTATCAAATATGAACGCGACCAGACCGAGCGCGAGAATGAGCAGCGTCTGCGGATTAAGGAAAGCGGATGCCTGCATTTTCGCCGCAACCGTAATGCCCAGCAGCAGCGTTATGAGATTGGCGAGCACATTCTGGGCGGTTTCGGAGAGCGAGTTTAAAACGCCGCATTCGCGGATAAGATTTCCGAACATCAAAAATCCGACAAGCGCGACCGCGCGTTGGGCTACAAGACCGACTATAATGGTAACGATTATCGGAAAAAGAATTCTGGTCAGCTTGGAAATTTCTTTTTGTTCGTAAGGCATGCGTATAAGCCGTTCTTTTTTTGTGGTTATCAGCCTGATAACGGGGGGCTGCACAATCGGAACAAGGGCCATATACGAATATGCCGCCACAATAATAGGGCCTATATAATTGGATTTGAAAAAGTTTGCCACAAAGATTGAAGTGGGTCCGTCCGCGGCTCCGATTATCGCTATTGAAGCCGCATCTTTCAACTCAAAACCGACCAACGCAGCCAGACTGAGTGTGAAAAATATGCCGAACTGGGCGGCGGCTCCGAAGAGCATGAGCTTCGGATTTGACAGCAGGGGACCGAAATCTATCATCGCCCCGATACCTATAAACAACAACAGAGGGAATAATTCGTTCGCGATACCGGCGTCAAAGAGCAGGTCTATTATCCCCTCTTCCGCTACGCCATCATATATCTGTGTGACCGCCCCGGAAAGCGGCAGGTTGACAAGTATGGCGCCGAAACCCATTGGAAGAAGCAGAGCCGGTTCCATATTCTTGCGTATTGCAAGATAAATAAGCAGTCCGCCTATAATCCACATCACAATCTGCTGCCATTGGATATTCAATAAATTAGCATATAGAGCTTCCACCTTAAATCGTTACCTCCGAATATTTAATACCTATTTTTGATTGTGAAACTCAAAAAACCATTTAAATATATAAATATACGGTTTTTTAATTTAAAATATATCTGACTTTTCTCCGTTTTTTTTATGATAAAATATAGGTGAAAACAAAAATCAATCACAAGAAACGGAGAAAAATCATGCGAAATAAATGTGTGCAGATATCACTGTTTGACACCTACTCTGATGTTTCCCGGGCAACGGAAGAAGACAAACCTAAATTTTTCCGCCTGCTGGAGAAATACATCAACTGGGATGAACTTAT
>JAQVWU010000350.1 GCA_028709565.1 Eubacteriales bacterium | reverse complement strand
CCTATGAGCCCGCGGTAATCAAACTCGGCGCCGGTGAGGTCAGAGAAATTACACTGTTATGCGTGCTTGACCGGAAAACAGCCGATGAATACGCCGCGGTCTTTCCGAACGGATGGTTCATTGACGGATATATAACGCTGACAAGCGGGAACGGCAATGTCTCTTCAATCCCCTATACGGGGTTTTGCGGCAGCTTCAGCCGTCTGGACGCTATAGACCCTTCGATTTATGACCCGGGCTCTTACTACCAATCCACAGGCTTTTATTCGGAGATTACGGAAAACGGCAGAAAAAGCGAAATCCGTCTGGGGTATGACGGTAAACAACTGTCATACGACAGTAAACTTATCGCCTTTTCTCCCAACGACGACGGTTACGCCGATAAACTGTTGTTTGAGTTTTGTCTGCTGCGCAATGTTTCCCATGTCAGTTTTACCGTTTCGGATGTTTCGGATAATTCGGATAAAGAAGCCCCGCTTTTTACGCGTCATGTCAGCGGCGGTCTGAAAAAGAGTCATGCCGGCAGTTTCTCGGCAGGCAAATACACGGCGGAGATATGGAACGGCAGAGCCGCCGACAACTATTATTATGTTTATCCCGACGGTGAATATCGGATGACGCTGTCGGTCGCTGAATCGGGCGGTACGCGGCAGACATACAGCCTGCCCTTCGTTGTCGACACCGCCGCGCCCCGGCTCGCTTCCTTTGAATTCGGTATCGGCGAAGACGGCGGACGTAATCTCACCGTCGAATTATCCGATAATCACTATATCAGCCGGGTAAGGTTATATACCGCCGGGTATGATACGGAGGTATATATGTCGGACGCGGCACCCGATATGCCCATTTCCGATTATACATGCAGTTTCGATATAACGGGTATTGACGCCGGATTTTTATACCTGGAGGCAACCGACTATGCCTCCAATACCGCCACGTACAGAATTAACATAAATTAACGTAAACGGTTAGCTAAGCAAATAAAAAACAACAGAAAGAGAAAAGCATTTATGAGTGAAATACGCGATATAACAACGGCAAAGAGCGGCTGGGAAAAAATAAACTGGGTCCGCAGCTATATGCCGGTTTTGAACAGTATAAACGCGGAGTTTTCGGCCGCCCGGCCCTTTGAGGGAAAAAAGATTTCCATGTCGATACACCTTGAAGCCAAAACCGCATATCTTGCCCTGGTCCTGCGGGCGGGAGGTGCCCGGGTTTATGTGACGGGCTGCAATCCGCTGTCAACACAGGATGACGTGGCTGCGGCTCTCGCCTCCGACGGTTTTGAGGTTTACGCCCGGCGCGGTGTTGACGAAGCGGAATATGAAGACCACCTCAAAAAGACCCTTTCCTGTTGCCCGGATCTCATAATCGATGACGGGGGAGACCTTACGCGACTGCTTCACGGCGAATGCGGTGACTACACGGTCAATTTAATAGGCGGCGGGGAAGAGACCACAAC
Organism: Eubacteriales bacterium; assembly: GCA_028709565.1. Taxonomy (GTDB): domain Bacteria; phylum Bacillota; class Clostridia; order Oscillospirales; family CAG-272; genus JAQVWU01. The sequence continues at coordinate 2,002 of JAQVWU010000350.1, read as the reverse complement.
GGGTATCCACAGATTGTTTGCCCGCCAGGCTGCGGGACAGCTGCGATTCCCGATGATTGACGTAAACGATGCCGACTGCAAACATCTGTTTGACAACCGATACGGCACCGGTCAGTCAACCCTTGACGGAATCATGAACACGACAAATCTCATAATCGCCGGAAAAACGGTGGTTGTTGCCGGTTACGGCTGGTGCGGCAAGGGTATTGCCATGCGGGGCAAGGGCATGGGCGGGATTGTCGTTGTTACCGAAATTGACCCGGTCAAAGCCATCGAAGCCCAAATGGATGGTTTTGATGTTATGCCCATGGATAAAGCCGCCGAAAAGGGCGACCTGTTCATCACGGCCACAGGCTGCCGGGATGTGATACGCTCCGAACATTTTGAGGTTATGAAGGACGGCGTTCTGCTTGCGAACGCGGGTCATTTCGATGTTGAAATAGACAAAAAGTCACTTTATGGCGCGGCTATAAACGTCTGGGAACGCAAACCCGGCATCACGGGCTGCCGTATGCCGGACGGCCGTATCCTGAATCTGCTTGCCGAGGGCCGTCTTGTAAATCTTGCCGCGGGAAACGGTCATCCGGCTGAAATAATGGATATGTCCTTCGCGCTCCAGGCCAAGTGTCTTGAATATCTCGCCAAAAACGGCAGTACGCTGGAAAACAGGGTTTATCAGGTTCCGCCGGAGATTGACAGAGCGGTGGCGCTCCTGAAATTAAGCTCTATGGGTGTCTCCATCGACAGCCTTTCCCCCGGGCAGGAACAATACCTGAAGCAAACCGAATAGCCGAATACCTGAATATTCGAATAAACAGCAATCCCGAAAGGAATTTACATGCGTATATTAATCATCCGTCACGGAGATCCCGATTACAGTATCGATTCGCTGACCGAAAAGGGATGGCGGGAAGCGGAATTACTGTCTCTGCGTTTAAAAGACGAAGGCATCGATAAGATTTACTGTTCGCCGCTCGGCCGCGCAAAGGACACCGCGCGCCCGACGCTGGAGAAAACCGGCATGGATTACACAATCCTGGACTGGCTGCGGGAATTCCCGCTTTCGGTTACCGTTCCCTATGATGAGCTGGGTTACCGCGAAAACGGAAAAAATATCTGCCCGTGGAATCTGTTTCCCCAATATTGGACAAAGGAAGCACAGCTGTATGATAACAGCGCATGGCCGGAGCACGGCATGTATGCCGACGGCAGGGCTGAGGTTTTATACGGACAGGTAACGGAAGGATGGAACACGCTTATCGAATCCTTCGGATATCACCGGGAAGGGCAGATATATCGTTATGACGCCAATTCCGACCGGGAGTGCACCGTCGCCCTGTTCTGCCATCTCGGACTCGGACTGGCTCTGCTTTCCCAGATGACCCGTATTTCGCTGCCGCTCATGTGGCATACCTTTTTTCTTCCGACCTCATCGGTCACCACCGTTATCATGGAAAGTCATCGCTCATATGTCAACGAGGCTCACGCCCGCATCGTTCAGGTCGGAGATACCTCCCATCTGTACAAAGGGAATGAACCGGTTTCACAGTCGGGACTGTTCTCGCCGATAAAATAATAAAATGCTAAAATAAAAAAAGAGACGCTTTCGCATCTCTTGGCAGCTATATTAAAATATTAAAATCCCGCGATCGCGTCTTTTGCGAGGTCGTTGTCGGTGGTGATAAGCAGATAAACATATCTGCCGGATGTATAAACCTCCGCGTTCGACATGACCTTTTCAAATCCCTCGGGGTCGTAGAGTTTTATGTCGCCGGCATTGAGCATGTCGATTCTGGAATTCAAAAAGGCCTGAATGGCGGATATGTTTGACTCATCGGCAACCTTCATGACGTGTATCTCAAAGGCGCTCTTGCCGTCGGGCAGGCGTATGGCAAAACTTTCGAGCATGGCCATTTCGGGCGATTCTTCATAATTTCCGGTATACAGATAGCAGGCGTACTCGGGGTCCAGGTATTTATCGTCATCTTCGCCTACACCGCTT